>JAVEVM010000739.1:0-3063 GCA_034005055.1 Desulforhabdus sp.
CAACAATGCCAACGGACAAGGGTAAACGTGCATCACGTTTTTCGGAAACCATGACTGAACGACTCGTCGTATAACTTCGACTTCTTGAGTGTCTTATTGGATCGGACCGCGAAGACTTCGCCAACCATAATCAATGCCTGGCGATGAATGCCGGAGGCCTTCACGTCGTGTGCCAGTTGTGCCAGAGTAGTTCGCAGCAGCAACTCGTCCGGCCAGCCCACTCGGTATGCCACCACCACAGGAGTGTCGGGACCATAGGAGGCCTGCAACTCGGAAGCGACCTTTTCTATCTGCTGAATGCTCAAGTATATCACCAGGGTGGCCTTGTGAGAAGCCAACGCGCTAAGTCGCTCCTCCTCCGGCACTGGAGTTCGCCCAGCAAGACGAGTAAGTATCAAAGTCTGAGAGATCTCAGGCAGGGTCAATTCCTGCTTGAGGGCCGCAGCCGCTGCAAATACCGCTGAAACCCCGGGCACCACCAGGTAGTGAATTCTCTCTTCGTCCAGGAGCGCCATCTGTTCCTGAATTGCTCCGTATAAACCGGGATCGCCCGTATGCAGGCGCACCACTCGCTGTCCCGTTCTGTAACCTTCGACCAGTAGCTTATGGGTCTCTGAGAGCGTAAGGGAAGCGCTGTTGACGATAACGGCATCCGGCTTGCAACATTCCAGCAGTAAATCCGGCACCAGAGAGCCGGCATATACGATGAGATCCGCTGCTTCCAACAGCCGCCTGCCTTTTACCGTAATCAGTTCCGGATCGCCAGGGCCGGCGCCGACAAAATGAATCGGATATTTCATAAGACAACCTTAGAATTGAGATTCAGACAAACAACAAGTACATCCCCTGCCCCCTGTCATCTGCCTTCTCAATCTCTTCGCCAAGAGGTCACGACGAATACCGGATTGAGAGCCTCCAGCCTCAAAGTGTTTAGAATCGGAGCAGAACGGTTGATCTGCAGTTGGGTGACGGATACTTCGAAAGGTTTGCCGCGCCAGAATTCGACCGTCTTGTGCAATGTATCCAAAGTCACCACCGTTTGTACAATGCGCCCTGCGGGTCTTAACCGGTGGACAAGGTAATCGAGAACCGGCAACAGATCTTGTCCCATTCCTCCAAGGAACACCCGGTCCGGATCGACGAGCTGATCCAGAACGTCGGATGCACTGCCGCACAGGGTCTGAATTTCAACACAGCCAAAGTATGCTACGTTGGCAGTCAGATCGTTATAGCGGTCAGGGTTCTTTTCCACCGCCACAATATGGCGCAACGGCACGAGTCGAGCTGCCTCTATGGAAACCGATCCGCTGCCGGCTCCCAAATCCCAGAGGACAAGGTCCGGCTTAAGCTGCAGATTGGCCAGGACCACAGCTCGAACTTCCATTTTAGTAATCAATCCCGCTTGATGTTGAAAAGCTCGATCGGAAATCCCCAGCGCGGGCCATTCCGTTTCCTCGGCGGCAGCGGAATCCTCGGCAGATAGAATCAATACCAGGTTGAGAGGCGAAAATTCCTGTGCCTGGGCCTCTTGGGGTGATAAACTTCGAACTCTTTCTGTAGCAAGCCCCAAATCCTCACCAACAATCAGCAAGCGGTCGGGAAGCCCGACCTTGAGCAACTGTCGAGCAATCGTCGCAGGAGTGTGGTGGGAATCGGTGTAAACGGCTATTTTTTTGTACCTGCGCAATGCTCTAAGCCACTGGTTGTCCGCTCTCTCGCCCTTTCCGTGCAGACTTACCACTTTCACATCTTCCCAAGGCTCCGCAAGTTTTGCCATAAGATACTGAACAGCCGTAATATTGGGCAAAACGAGCAAACGCTCTTTTCCAAGTAGATCGACCAGGCGCCTTCCGATACCGTAGAACGACGGATCGCCGGAAGCCAGTAGTAATGTCCGCTGCTCACTTGAGATTTCCTCGATGCTTTTGAGGACTTCATCCAGGGGTGCTTTCAGGCGAATCTTCTCCCCCGGATGATCGGCAAATTCGTGCAGGTGCCGCTTGCCTCCCACCAGCACTTCGGCCCGTTCGATCCAGCGCAGAACACCTTGACTGAGGTCGTTCTTTGTCATTCCCAGCCCTGCAATCACAACCAACGGGGGGCGCCAGAGGGCGGGTTCAAATGACAAATGCACGCTACTCATCGAATGTCCACCAGCAATGAGCCATCATAATCAAAGAGCAAGATGCGCACCGACATTTCTTTTCCTGTGATCTTTCTGGAACTTTCCAGAGCGCGTTCAGCCAGCGATCGCACAACATTCAATGCTTTTTTTGCGAGCAGTAGCTCGAGTGCATGGCGCGCGGTATTGGCCGTTTCAAGCTTGCGGCGGAAAACGCGACCGCATCCCTTTTCTTCGGCTGTGCGCGCGACGATATTCAGGTCCAGACTGGTTTTGTGCGCATGGGTGTAAGGATGTCCTAAAGCCATCTTCACCAATTTGCCGAAGAAAACGCTGTGCACAACCCCTGCAAAACCCATCTTTTTCGCTTCACTCAGACTGAAGGCGTAGAAATCGGCTATTTGAATGAATGCCTCAGGATGCTGATCGGGCAGATAGCCTTGCGCAAACCGTTCGCTCTTTCCGCCGGTACTCAATACAACGTGTTGACATCCGTTGGATGCGGCCACCGAAAGGGCGCTCTGGATGGTTTCTTCATAAGCTTCATGGGAAAACGGCTTAACCAGGCCCGTCGTGCCCAAAATAGAGATACCGCCTACAATTCCCAATCTCGGATTCAAAGTGCGCACGGCCAGTCTTCTTCCTTTCGGCACATGAACTTCCACTTCTATCAGAAGGGAATCAAGCTCTTCTGGCAATCCGTCAAGAGGCATCACGACGTGCGGTTTGCAAGGCGGTTGCCAGGATATACTCCGCATATGGCAAGCTCCCATGTTCTTTCTGCAATCCATGCGCAACAACTCTTCCGCAATGTTGCGACAAAGCATCCGGCGGGGTACTGGATTAACGGCCGGCTCTCCGATATCAACCGGCAGTCCGGGCTTGGTGACCATGCCGACCCCTTCGCCGCCGATCAGGCAGATTGCTGCCCTCGGTTTCTT
>JAVEVM010000740.1:0-3060 GCA_034005055.1 Desulforhabdus sp.
GGTGTTAATAGAAATGGCGGCGTGGGATGAAAGCAGATTCAATACCTCAACCCGCTCCTGGGTAAAGGCTCCTTTGCTGCAGTTGTTTTCAAGATACAATATACCACTCAGCTTCCCCTGGTGCAGAAGCGGAGTGCAAAGAACGGAGAGCGGCTGTCGGGCAACGATATACGGGTCCCTTGAGAATGGTCCTTCCGCAGCTGCTTCATCGAGCACGGCTGTTTTTCGAGTTCTCTTTACGTAGCGAACGATTGTAGACGAGAGCTCTCCGCTCCATTCAATGGGACTTCCCAGGCCGACCTTCACTTCTTCGCCGTCTGCCTCTGCATGTGCCTCGATGAGCAGCTTGTGGTCGATTTCAAGAATCAGGAAGCCGCGCTCCGCACCGGCGTTTTCCATCATGATCTGCATTAATTTCCTGAGCAATTTCTCCAGGACTATCTCTTCGGAAATCGCTTGCGAGGCTTTCATTAAGGCGCGCAGATCCACGCCTTTGCCCACTTCGGAGGAGAGTGTGAAGGTCGTCGATATATTATCTTCCTTGCTCGGGCCCTTCTTAGTTGGTGCTTCAGGTGTCAGCAGCTCCTGGTAAGTGTTGTGCATCTGCTTTATTTTAGCCCTGGCACCCCAACGTTCATAACAGTAACGCGCCTCCCAAAAATGTGCTCTGGCCGCATTGTTGTTGCCTTTTGCCATATGAAATCGGCCCGTCAGTTCATTGGCCAGCGCTTCCTCATGGATGTATTCGCTCGCCGCCGACAGTTCGATGGCTCGCTCGAAGAACATCTGCGCGACTTCATCATTCTCGTCAAGAATCCACAATCGTTCCGCTTCCACCAGGCAGTACTTGTTCAGATAGTTATTGGTGGCTGACCTTGCCCATTTTTTCATTCTTCTCTGGTTTCGTGCGACCCGACGTCTGATTCTCCACTGCTCATTTCGGGGCATCTGCCGGTAAACCGCCAGCCTGGCCAGTGAATCGAAGAAATGGTAGCAGACATAGGTCGCGAAGCCACGCATGTTGTCCAGATACTTTTCTGCCTTGTCCGCACTGACGATTGCATCGTGGTATTTACCAAAAAGGTAGCTCAGATGCAGTTTCAGAAAATAAAGATTTGCAATTGAATGAGAATCTTTAGTTTGTTCAAGGATGGGGAGCATTGTGACTTCATCGTAATGCTCTCCTGAAAGGACCTCTACGTCGTTTCCGCTATATGCCAGATTTGCAATTGCCTGTCGATAAAGCTGTTTGTGGTTGAACGCGCCTTCCTGTTTGAGCTCCTTGCTGGCCTGGCTATGCAGGGCCATCTCCTTCTCCAGCTCGGCAATGGGTTTCCCCATGCAATAGGCGTTGTACCCGTATGAGGTGGTTGCATAGGAGGCGAATTCGAGGTCGCCGTTCTGTATGCCAATGGCGCATGCATCCAGCAGCAATGGCAGAGTGCCGCGGATATGGTCCTTGAAATGAGTGATGAAAGTGTTGACGATGAAATAGGTTTTTGCTCTCACTTCGGTAAAACGGGGATCATCGACAAGGCGAACTGCCATTTTGCCAAATTGATATCCGCGGTCGAGTTCTCCAAAGACTGAGCAAAGAATAAGCCCGTAATTCGCATAGGCGAAAGGTGAAACAATCGCATTTCCATAACGCATTGACAGCCGCAGCTGCTGGAAAGTGATGAGCAAAAAGAGCTCGGGAATCGCAATGTAGGCAGCCGCTGATATGCTCGAGCTAATTCGCATAGCCGCAAGAATCGTGGGGCTCTCCATGGCGGGCAGGTTTGCCAGATCCTCGGTGCGCTTGCCGAAGAGTGCCATCCGCGTTTTCAAGAATCCCGCCAGCACATCGAATTTGTTCGGAGAGGGGGGAAAGCGCACCCCAAGGTCCGCCAGTACGGGCAGAGCGGTTTTTATGGCATTGAGCGGTCTGCTGCGGGCAACGTGAGCGAGAACCAGTGTTTCATAGGTTCTCACTTTATCCAAAACCGTCTTCCCACATGTTAGAACGGTTTCGGCAAGTGCCTCCATCTCCGCAAAATCTCCGGTCAGATAGGCTGCTTCCACCGCCTCGTCATGCAGATCCAGGAACAGGCGATAGTTGTGTTCCTGTAGCGGTCCAATCAGCCGGATTCCAGTAATAAAATAACTATAGGCAATGTCATAGGCGGTAGATGATTTTGCTTTTCTTCCCGCCCGAAGATTTAGCTCTGCAAGCTCCGCACTCTCATCTCTATCATCTATCGATTCAATGCCACGGTTCAACTGATCGACAATTTCTAGAATCGATTCCTCCATCTTATCGGATTCAGTGGTGCTCAGCAGCAAGCGTCCGATGCGAAGATGAACCGATGGTTTCATGGGGTCGGGAATAAGCGAGTATGCAGCTTGCTGAACACGGTCGTGACAGAATTTGAATTCAATGGGCGTTTCTTCTGCACACTCGGGCATCTCCAGTTCGACACACTTCCAGGCATCCCCGAGCGCAAAGATGAGATCTTCCGCCAGGGCAGGCCAGAGTACCTGCAGTGTTTGCTCGCACCGGCTGTTCATGATGTTGGCCACGGTCTTGAAATTAAATCGATTACCGATGCATGAGGCCAGTTTCAAGGCTCCCTGTGTCTCTCCAGGAAGCTTCTGAATTCTGGCTGCGAGCAGTTCGACCACATTTTCTGTGGCGCCGCGCACACGGATCTCTTCAAGATCCCAGCGCCAACACCCAGCTGTGGGATCGTAATCCAACAATTGATCGATATACAGCTCTCTTAAGAATTCTTTTATGTGGAAAGGATTGCCTCCTGTCTTGCGAAATACCAGTTCAGCCAAATCAGCCACAGAGTATTCATTTTTGTGCAGGGTTTCCGCACAGAGCTGCAATATCTCACCCGAGCCCAGGGGGCCCAGTTCAATGAAGCTGGGGCCTCGATGCTTCGTGCGAAATTCTTCAATAGCTCTATTCAAGGGATGCGAGGGAGAAATTTGATGATTGCGGTAAGCGCCAATCAGGAAAAGGTGTCGGCAATCCTCATCTGCCATGAGCCATAGAAGAAAATGAAGCGAGGC
>JAVEVM010000741.1:0-3056 GCA_034005055.1 Desulforhabdus sp.
AAAGCCGTTGTTTTCGATGCCGAAGAGATCATCGAGCTGGTCAAACAAAAAGGATATAAAAAAGCCGCGGCCGAAGTCGACGTGGTCACCACCGGGACTTTCGCCCCCATGTGCTCATCCGGAGCTTACTTCAACATCGGCCATTCAAACCCTCGCATCAAGCTCGGCGGCGGCCGGGTCACTCTCAATGAGGTGCCGGTTTACACCGGTTTTGCCGCCGTGGACTTGTTTTTGGGTGCGACGGCGCTGCCCGATGATGATCCCCGCAACCGGATCTACCCGGGCCGATTTGCATACGGCGGCGCCCATGTGATCGAGGATCTGGTGGCGGGCAAGGATGTCAGACTGACGGCGCAGGCTTACGGCACCGACTGCTACCCTCGCCGCCAATTGGATACCTGGATACGACTGGAAGACATGAATGAAGCGGTGCTTTTCAACATGCGCAACGCCTACCAGAACTATAATGTCGCCGTCAATCTCTCCAATCGTGTTATCCACACCTATATGGGAGTGCTCCAGCCGAACATGAGGAATGCCACCTACTGCAGCGCCGGCCAGTTGAGCCCCCTTTTGAACGATCCTTATTATCGCACAATCGGCATGGGAACACCCATTTTCCTTGGCGGCGGCGTGGGCTATGTCGTGGGCAGCGGCACTCAGCACAACCCGACGGTTCCTCGTGGTGAAAACGGCGTACCGCGGATGGGAGCGGGTACGCTCTGCGTGACGGGGAACCTGAAAGAAATGAGCGACCGCTGGCTCCGGGGAGCATCCTTCACGGGCTATGGAACGACGCTTGCCGTTGGTATCGGGATACCCATTCCCATTTTGGACGAGGAGATTCTTCGCTATACCTCCGTAGCGGATGCCGACCTCGTAGCCCAGGTGGTCGATTATAGTGAATCCTACCCCAATTGTGTCTCCGGCAGCCTGGCAGAGGTCAGTTATGCAAAGTTAAAGTCCGGCTCGATCACCGTCAATGGGCAAAAGGTGAAAACCGCCGGCTTGTCTTCCTATGTCCGGGCGAAAGAAATCGCCTCGATCCTCAAACAATGGATTCAAAGCGGCTCGTTTCTGCTGACCCAGCCTTCTGTTCCGCTGCCGTCGGCGGATTCCAGCATACAGTTCAGACCTCTCAGGGAAAGAAGTGTCGCCGATCAGGCGGCTGCAGTCGGCCTGTAGAGCTAAGCTGCAGACTTATCCTACTATCCGAAGCGGAGCATAAAGATGGCCGTAAAACGTTTGATTTTGAATTTTCCAGCACACCTTGTCGATCAGCCGGTCACCTATCAGCTGATCAGAAAGTTTGACCTGCGCGTCAATATCCTTCGCGCCAGAATCACTCCCAGGGAAGAGGGCAGGCTGATGGTGGAGGTATCCGGCAGAAAAAGCAGCCTGGAGGCGGGCCTGGGTTATCTTGCAGAGCTGGGATTGGCGGTTGAGCCGCTTGCCCGCGAAGTCACCTGGCATCAAGAGCGTTGTATCGAATGCAGCGCCTGCGTCTCCATCTGCCCCACCGGAGCATTGTCGGTGGAGCGCTCGGCCATGCACGTCTCCTTTCTGGGCGATAAATGCATCGCCTGCGAATTGTGCGTCCACGTCTGCCCTTACAAGGCCATGGAAATTGTGTTTTAAAAAGGTCGCGCGATTCACCAGTGATTCTTTTGATAGGCAGACACAACGAACCAGGAAAATATCGCTGTTGCTTTGTTGATTCTTGCCGCCATGGGATACATCGAACATTTCACACCCCACGGCGACTGATGAA
Source organism: Desulforhabdus sp. (assembly GCA_034005055.1). Lineage (GTDB taxonomy): Bacteria > Desulfobacterota > Syntrophobacteria > Syntrophobacterales > Syntrophobacteraceae > Desulfoferrobacter. Next base: position 1,772 of record JAVEVM010000741.1, read on the forward strand.
AATGACTCGTCGTTGCGGCAAAAAGCCGAGTAACAGCACTCCTCTCGCGCCTTACAATTCCGCTTATGGCTGCTGGCTGGACTCATGAGCGTGATTCGCATACTTTTGTTGAGGCGTGTCCTGCGGTCGATACAGCAGTCCTTGTCTTCTCCTAGTAATTCTCAACGCATACACTTGATCTAACACCACCTCGTAGTTAGTCTATTGCCATAAGCAACGCGTCAAGAAGACTAAAAGTTTCCTCCCGGTGAGAGGAGCATTGAATATGAAGTTTGTCAAAGAGATGAAAGCCGATGAAAGACTGGACCTTGTGTGCCGCATGTGCCCCATGCATCTCCTGGAGCCTGGCGACCGACTAAAATGTATGAAAAAAGGGCAGGTACTGGAAGTGTTGACAGACTATGACGGAGCGCTGGAGGACATCCCTGAGTGGTGTAAAAAGTGCGGTCAGGAGTTTATTGGCATGGAAGAAGATGATGAGTGTTACAAGCTCTACATCCGCAAGGCGAGGTAAAGGAGTGGCAAATGTTCAGAGCGTATCTGGATCATGCAACGGCAACACCGGTGAGAAAACCGGTGATCGAGGCGATGCTGCCGTATTTCGACCGGCAGTTCGGCAACCCTTCCGCTGTTTATGGCCTTGGTTCCGCGGTCAAGCAGGTTGTGGAAGCACAAAGGGAGACGGTGGCCAATTTGATCGGCGCAGAGTCGGAGCAAATTATCTTCACATCTTCAGGGGCGGAAGCGAACAATCTGGCAATTAAGGGCGTTGCCTGGGCGAAACAGAAAAAAGGGAAACACATCATCATTTCTGCTGTCGAACATCACTCGGTGCTCAATTCGGCCCGATTTCTGGAGCGTCTGGATTACGAAGTAACGTTTCTGCCGGTCGACTCATACGGGCTGGTAGACGCGGAAAGACTTGCCGCCGCAATCACGCCGGAGACAATCCTGGCTTCGATCATGCACGCCAACAACGAAATCGGCACCATTCAGCCCATAGCACAGCTTGCAGCGCTCTGCAGAGAGAAAGGCGTCATTTTCCATACGGATGCCGTTGCCTCGGTCGGTAATATCAAAGTTGACGTGAATGAGCTCGACGTTGACTTGTTGAGCCTTTCCGGCGCTTCCCTGGGAGCGCCCAAAGGGATTGGAGCTCTATATTTCAATAAAAAAACACGACTCATGCCGCTGATTCACGGAGGAATTCAGGAAAGTGGCAGGCGCGGCGGAACGGAGAATGTGCCGGCCATCGTCGGACTTGGGAAAGCGGCCGAACTGGCGA
>JAVEVM010000742.1:0-3048 GCA_034005055.1 Desulforhabdus sp.
GTGACATACCAACCTCCTTTGTTTGGTGGTTGCTATAGCGCTTCTCCGAGCGGTTATCGCGAACCAAAACCGCTTTTATAAGGGCCGCTCGGGTATAGGTGATTTCGCGCTCCGCTCGACAGCGCCTTATGGCAGTGACCAGCAGGGTTTGGGGGTAAGGCATTCCGAGAAGAATTGCCTTCATCGTATCGCCAGCAAGATTGGGAGGTATGTTTTCATCCTTTCCCTGGTGAACAATAGAGCGCAGGAGGTTTTTTATGGAGATGCTTCGCCATTCCTTGAGGTCTTTCGCGAGTTCCAGATCATCGAAATGCTGCCACAGATGATCAGCTACTTCCCGCACGCTGCCGGCATACCAGAACCGAACGGCTAAACGAGCTGCGTTGGGAGATAGCCCGAGAACAAAAAACCGCGTATCAGGATTATGCTCCGGTGGTATACCCGCTTCCGGGGATCGGAAGAGCGCTGCAAGCTGCCGATAGTCCTGCTCCGGTTCCCCTTTAGCCGGCTCGCCAAACAATTCCGCAAACACCCCCTCAATATCATGCTTTTGTTCCGCCCAGTAAGCCACCGTGGTGTCCCCAACCAGCAATCGCTGACTGGAGTCCCGTTTCAAGAGGTGATTGAGAGCCGTGGTATAGGCAAACTCTGCCCGCTTTCCTACCGGGGCGTTGTAGCTCTGCTGCTTGCCATATGAGGTGAATGCCGGGAGGTTAAAGGAAATGATGTTGGCCCCTGAGGGCTGGGCACCTTTCACCCCTTTGATAGCAGTATGAAGCCTTGCTGATTCATCTATTTTGCCGGTTATAAGGCATGCTTGCTGATCTTGGCCTATCGTCATGTTACTCTTAATAGCAGCCACAACCTGTGGCCGCTCACAAACGATGCAATTGTCGCTGTTCAATTGGAATGTTAAGAGACGCCCTTTTTCTTCGATTTCAGGCCAGGATGGGTGCGCAAATACGTTGTCGAATTCCTCGCGCTGAAGAAAGCTAACAACCGCAGCCACGCCCTCGTCATCTAGAACCGCAATCAAACGCTCTTGGATCGTATTGAGGAAACGCTCCTTTTGCTTACGAGTACGATCTAAAAATTTGGCAGGATCCTTATTGGGTTCGGGCTTGGAACGTCCGAAGACATAGCTGGATGGGCCCCATAGGACATTCGCTGCGATCCCGATCGTTTTTTTGACTGCCATAGGAACTATGAATTCCCTGGCAACCTTACGCGGGCCTTCCTGCAATCGGGTATCCTGAAGGTCCAGAAATCGACCCTCGCGGTTTAACACCAATAGAAACGGGATCCCCTTTCGCTCAAAGCCTTCTGAAGCTAAATCAACCAAGCCTTCCGCCTGCATCCGATGGTAGTAGTCATGCAGGGCTTGCAGGATCATCGTCGCACCTCCTGACTGTCAGGAGGAGGCACACGAATACGACCTAGTTCGATAATGGCCCTGAACCACAGCGGCATCGGTTGGTCGCCCGAAAAGTCGATGTCGTAAAGCATGAATCCCAAGTCCCTGGATTCGGGCACGGGGTCTGGTACTTCCGCCTCCGGGCCCACCAGCACGAAGTGGGCTGCGAATTCCCGACATCCGAGGTAGGGCCGATGAAAGCATTGGCCTTTGCCGGCCCGGCGAATAAACATATCCTCAAATTTTCTCACGTTGTCTGCGGAGCCGGCCGAAGTGGTCATCCCGAAGCGCGCATGGATCAGGTAGGCCACATCGCGCAGAAATAGGCCCGCACGCTGCTGGCGATGATCTTCGACAAACAACTGTTTTGTCCGGGGCGACATTACGGCGCCCACCTCATTGCGACGCACCGACTCCCAACGGATGGGATTGAGCACATCGATCTTAGTGACCTGCCACCGGATCGCCGGCTTCCACAAAATGGCCTCAAGAATGCCGCGAGCTGCCGAGGGTGTCATGACGTCGTATGAGACGCGTTCCACTTTCATTTCCGGCCGGGTGAAGCATGCGTTATCTCCCCAGACCTTGAGCCGAAAAGTCCTGCTGGTATGCTCCGCCATAAAGAGCCCTCCTTTCTGCTGCCTTTACGCCACCAGTTCATCGGGATCATAGATCATGGATTTATCTGGCAGGAACCCAAGGTTGCCATCATAAAGCGCTTGATGCCCCTGGATAAATACACCTGGGGCAGCTTCACGAATGGCGCCCTCCAAACGAAGGCGGCCGTGAAGGTGCCTGGGTAAGTTGACCACATAGCGCTGCAGTCGGCGGAGCAGCCATCGTTCCGGCCCCTGCTGCTCCAGCATTTCGACCAACCGCCTGCCTTCAGCGCCGTATCTGACAATCACCGGGGCCTGCTGGGAATCATCGATCAGCTTGAATTTGGCCGCTGCCGTTCGAAAGCTGAAGCGGAGCTCATTGTTAGGTTTCAGATCTCGCAGGATGCCCTGGCGGTCGAGTCTTTCTGGGCCCTGGATCCAATAGAGCTCGCGAAAGAAATCCGTAAACCGCTCGGGAATCAGTGGATCGGCCTCGTTCTCCCCGAGAAGCCTTGAAGCAATCCCGGCAGCTTGCCGCAAAATGCCCACCGGCGGTTGGCTCGGAGGCACGAAGACCACCAGTCTCCCTCTCTTCAGCAATCCCTCGCGATTGCATCTCCCGGCAGCTTGGGCGATGGAATCAAGCCCGGCCATGGCCCGATATACCACCGGGAAATCAAGATCCACTCCGGCTTCAACCAGTTGTGTGGCGATGACACGGGTGGGAAGGTTGGCTGAAAGCCTGGACTTGATTTCGGAAATGGTGCGGGAACGGTGAGCCCCGCACATGAGCGCCGAGAGGTGATACGTCCCATGAGGCATCAGAGACCACAGTTGGCGGCAGTCGTCTCGCCGGTTTACGACACACAGCACCGACGGCAACTCGGCCAGGTCGGCGGCCACCTCCGCCCACGTCCGCGGCTGGCTATGGCTCTCAGGCCGTTCCAGCTCCACCCGCTTGAGCTTACGGAAAAGTACGGCAGGATCGGCAATGATCTCCTTGATGCCCTCCAGCCCTTCAAAACGATAGCCGGG
>JAVEVM010000743.1:0-3046 GCA_034005055.1 Desulforhabdus sp.
TCAGCTAAAGCTTCTGCCGCTCGTGCGACGCAGTGTTTCACGGGGGCGTAATTTTCGAATTCTTGCTCTTGATGGGGGAGGATTGCGAGGGACGTTCACTGCCGCCGTTTTGGCTAAGTGGGATGACATGCTCAGGAGTGGTGGTGGTAACAATCTGGTATCGCATTTTGATTTAGTAGCTGGCACATCGACAGGTGCAATACTCGCAATCGGGCTTGCCCTCGGAATAGCTCCGCGCGATATATTAAAATTCTACCAAGAACAAGGACCGCTAATTTTCCCCAAAGATAGGAAGCTTCGACATTGGTTGAAATCCAAGCACGAATCTTCCACGCTCCGAGATTTACTGTGCAAAGTGTATGGTGATAGGAGAATAACTGATGCCTCCTGCTGCAGGCTCGTTATTCCTACAGTAAGAGCCAAACATGGGCAAGCTGAAGCTATTGTCACAGCCCATAGCCCAGATAGAACAGCATTTCGGGATATCTCGGCGGTCGATGCCGCGCTTGCATCTTCAGCTGCCCCTACATATTTTGATGAGTCTGTCTGGGATGGGCCGGTTGCGCCTGAATCTTTTCTTGATGGTGGTGTTTGGGCAAACAATCCAATTCTCCCCGCACTGGCAGAAGCTGTTCGCTATCTAAAAATACCAATGGATCGAATAGATGTTTTAAGTGTCGGCACAATGGGCAGTGAAAGCGATTTCACGGAGTCCCTTGGAAAAGGGAAAGCTGGATGGGCGCCCAATAGCGCTGATCTCTTCTTTGCTGCCCAGGAGCATGGGGCATTAGTTTTGGCTGATGGTTTCTTAGGCCCAACACGCCATCTTCGGATTAATCAACAGACTCCGGCAGAAATTAAACTTGATGATGCAGAAGCGATTGAAGATATGGCCGTGCGGGGAAATGATGTCGGCAAGGATTCTTTTGTTTCTGTTCGATCTAGATTCTTGGATGGACTATTGGCTCCAGAATGGCAACGGTATTAATTTGCCTGGAGGCCCACAGGAATCGCGCCTGAGTGAGATGCTTTCGCCCGATTTCTAAAAATTATTCGACTAAGGTAAACATGCCTTCACTGTATCAGCTTGCAATACTTGGGGCACCAAGTGCTGCTCAGATTTCTGAGCTTGAGAATATCGTGGCTCACGCCGTAGGCATGTTCAATCTGAGGCTGGGTCATGAGGTCGGATGGGATGTCTGTCCCGAATCATTCGAGCCTCACCAGCAAAGATCAGCCGCCGCAGTTTTTTTTGGCGGGGAGAATGCGCCTCTTGCCAATGTTGCAAAGCTGTTGGAGCGCGGCATCCCATTGCTGCCGGTTGCATCGGATGTCAGTCGAGTCAATGTAGAGATTCCAGCAATGATGCAACCGCTCAACTGCCTAGCGTATGCAGCAGGTGGTGCACAACGTGTGGCGACCGCATTGCTGGAATGTGCGGGGTTACTCCCCCGGCAACGGCGGGTTTTTGTGAGCTACCGCCGAGGTGAAGCCCGAGAAGCTGCTTTGCAATTGTTTGACGCTTTGTCGGTTCGACTTTTCGACGTATTCCTCGACACGCACGGCATTCCACCTGCGGAGGACTTCCAGACCATGCTGTGGCATCGACTCTGCGATTCCGATGTGCTCGTGATGCTTGACACGCCAGGTTATTTCGAAAGTCGCTGGACGAGCGCGGAGTTTGGACGTGCGCTGGCCAAGGGTATCAGCGTTCTCCGTGTCGGTTGGCCGGACGCCACACCTTCTGCACGCACGGCTACTGCAAGCCGGGCGGAACTGTTGCCCGAGGAAGTAAATCCGCACACTGGGCGCCTGGCCGATGGTGCGGTAGAGCGCATATGCTTGCAACTTGAGGAGGTCCGTAGTCAAAGCCACGCCGTGCGTTCCGTCAATCTTGTAAGCAATCTGCGTAACGCTATTGAGACGATCGGCGGTCAAATAATCGGAGTGGGAAGCAACAGAGCAGTTCATATCCGACTCCCAGATGGTCGGGCAGTTGTGGTGTATCCCACCGTCGGTGTTCCTACATCGACAACCCTGCATGAAGCCTCAACAAATTCACCCGATCAATCAGTCGCCGTTGTTTACGATCACGTCGGTTTGCATCCCCGATGGCTAGGACATTTGGACTGGCTGGGCCGGTACATCCATTCCGCGCGATGGGTCAAGTCGAGCGAGGCGGGTTGGCAATTTGCAGATTGGGAGGCTTGAGCATGAGCGCCATCTTTCTTTCAGCCAGTGTGCCGCTTGTTGGCCGAGGTACTTATCATGAAACGGCTAATCCGTTCCTTATCCAATGTGCAGTACGAGAACTGGCTATGGCTGTGATTCGTCGGCACAAGATTGTCTGGGGCGGCCATCCTGCCATTACGCCGATGATCTGGATAATCTGTGAAGACTTGGGTGTGGACTACTCCCAGTCAGTAATCTTGTATCAGAGTAAATTCTTTGAGGACCGCTATCCCGAAGAGAACAAGCACTTCCAGAATGTCGTTTATACCGAAGCGATCCCCAATGAGCGGGAAGCGAGCCTGTTGATGATGCGCGAGCAAATGCTGTCACGTGAAGACTTAGTTGCAGCAGTATTCATCGGGGGCATGGAGGGCGTAGAGGCGGAGCACGAACTGTTCAAACACTTTCACCCAGCCGCCAAGGTATTGCCTGTCCCTTCACCGGGGGGAGCGGCGTTGAATCTCTCCAAGGATCGAGGCTACTTCGCCGATGAAGATCTTGCCGACGTGGACTTCGCTCGGCTCTTTCACACTCAACTCACGATGGCCACCGATGATAAGGGGCGCTAGCCATATCCGCGACAATGTGATCAGTTGGCTCGCAGCATCGATTGCAACTGGTTAAAGAAACCGCCAAAGCCAGTTCAAAAAAGTGATTGAGTCCGCAGTGGGTATCCATAGAGTTCCGAAATTTGCTCCTGAAACTGTGTTTGGCCACCGTAACTCGGATGCCTCACACAAATAACGGGCACCGTATCCGTGATGCGATGAGCTGCTGCGGCAGCGTCATTTCCTATGGCAACGATGCGGGATGG
>JAVEVM010000744.1:0-3045 GCA_034005055.1 Desulforhabdus sp.
CGCTGTTAATAATTGTTACCCTTCTTTCTATTCTCGGCAACTATGTGGGCCTTCTGCAGTAAAGCTACATGGTGCCCGCACATTTCACAAATGCCTTCGGATCTCATCGGGTGCGTGTCCTCCTGGATTTGGTGCCCAACGCGATCGTAAGCGGCGCGCGGCCAACGGGCTTAAAGAAAGCAGCACCACCTCTCCCCGTGCGTCCGCTTTACGAAATTGCCCGGTCTCGCAGGCGTCGTCAATGGGTCCCATCATCCCGACCGATCTCAACGACTTCCCGAAAGCGACTACCCTCGCGCAAACTGGTCGGCGATGTCCCCTTTTTCCTCTTTTTTAGCTCAAGCGCTCCATCGATTCTTTTTCTGATGCCATCGACCTTCGTTGTCCGCTATTCGGGATTGCGGTCCAGCACTTCGCACACCTTTCCGGCAACGAGCACTCTGCCCTCGCCTTCGCCATGACTTCTTCAATCTCTTGCTGTGCCCTCATGAAGGAGCTTGATTGACCTATCGACTTGATGGAAGCCTTGTCTTATTGGCTGCCGGGAAAACGTACTCTTATGTATTGCATTCACGGGAACTTCAATTTAGTAGCGATTAAGCCGCAACATCGCACTGAGCTCGCTTTGCATGCCCCGTTCTATCTAGTCAATTGTCTGGCCAATTATCTTCCCCGCTACCAAGAGCCACAGGGTCATACCCTGGCCCTGGCAGCATTGGAGGATTTGCGGCATACGGGTTGCATAACAAATGGTTCGGGGACTGATGGCTTCAAAAACTGAACAAGCTTCATTTCTTTAACTAAAACGACTACATATCTTACTCTAGCTCCACCTGAGCTCCTGGAGGAGCTATCGTGCGATGAGGTCACGTGCTGTGAGCAGGAAAGGGCTAAATCTTCTAATCATTTCACCGGCAAGGCGCTTCCCTCGAGACAAAGCTGCTCTGAAGATCCCCATTGATTCATCCCGCCGATGTCCGCTGAGCCTTCTCTTCGCCACGGGTCTTCTTCTGGTTTTCGTCTTTGCCGGGGTGGCTCTAGCTGCTCCTGCTACGTCTGATCCTCCCCCAAGCGGCAGTCAGATCGCCACAAGTCCGCAGGCGGCTTATACATTCATCGGCTGGGACCAGCTGGGGCGTATGTTGGGACTGAGCGACAAGTACGGGTTGAGCCTTGGCGGCTATATAATTCCGGAATTCAGCTCGATTGTCTCTGGCGGGGCCGAGCCGGGCTCGACATTCCTCAATTTCGCGCTGGGGCTTCACGCGTCCCTTGACGCAGAGAAAGCCCTCAACATACCAGGTGGGAAATTCGGCATCGAGTTCCTCGAGTCTACCGGAGGTGCGACCAACGAAGCTGCCGGTTCCGTCCAACTGTACACTGTCATGGATGGTCCGCCGCCGCGCAACCGGCAGGAGCTTATGCAGCTGTGGTGGCGGCAGAGCCTGTTCGATGATAAATTGATCTTCCATGTCGGGAAAATCAACGGTCCCGGTAGCTTCGGGAATGTTCAGGCGCCGGTCACGTTCGGTGCCTCCCGGTTTGCCGAGGGTGACATCACCAACCTTTTGTTCGTTCCGGTGGGCCTCAACCCCACCCTGTTCGGCAGGCTTCCTTCATACTACAACACGGGGTACGGAGCGGTAGTCCACTTTGCGCCAACCGAGAAGTTTTATGCTTCATACGGCCTTTTCGATGCCAACGGTATTCGAGGTGTACAGACGGGAATTGAGAACACGCCCTCCTTCAACAGCTATAAGCTGCACATCGGAGAGATTGGGTATTCCTGGCTCCTGGGCGACGAGAAATTGCCCGGCAGGGTCGGGGTAGGAGTCTGGGGGCAAACCGGGGAGCTTTATACCCCTTCTCTCACCACCGAAAATGGCGCGACAGGATATTATATTTTTGCAAATCATCGCCTCTGGTACATGCATCCACATCGCGACAACGCCGGCATCATCGGCTACTTTCAATTCGCCCAAACCGATGCCAACACACAGGCAGTCAAGACCTACGTCGGCGCCGGCCTGACGAGCGTTCACATGATTCCGGGACGGCCGTCCGATCAGATAAGCATCGGTATGGCCTGGTCCTCGCTCAACGACATGCCGGGCGCCGGCGAGTTCTTCTATCCCGGGATAGAATCAGAATCAACAGACCTGCGAGACAGCGAGCTCATGCTTCAGACCGTCTATTTCACGACTTTTTTCTTCAAGTTGGGAGACGGCTTCTGGTCGCTCAGCCCGGCGCTTGCTTACACTTGTATCCCTAATCCAGGAAAGCGCCCGGATCTTCCGGCGGCCCACGCGATCACATTGCGGCTCGTTACATTATTTTAACATAGCTTTCCCGGACCATCGCGGTTGCGGCCAAACCGCATCAGAGAGCGTTGATTGAGGTGGCCTCACACAAACACTACCAGTCCTGATACAAGCATAGGGAGAAAGACTCAATTGCCGTCAGATCGTCAGCAACAACAAAGCCATGCAAAAGTGAGGGAAGAATCCGGACTCTCTCTTGAAGTTGTCATCTTACTCATCTTCGGAGTATTCACGCTCCTCTTTGGCCTGCTGCTGTTTAAAATTCACACCGGAGATCTGCCATACAACCGGGACAGCGCGTACGGGCTCTTCCTGGTCCTTGTATCGTTTCAGATTATCACGATGGGTAAGACTCCATTCGGTGATCTGCGCCGGTCATGGGCGCTCATCATCATTGGAATGTGTACGGCCGTTTTTGGCATGGCCACCTGTTTCATTCCCGGATACTTTTCAGAGCTTGTCCGCATACTGGTTGGAACAGTCCTTTTGGCCGGCGGGGCTGCTCTTTTCATGCAGCTGTGCATCTCTGAGAAAAAGGCAAAAGCGTGGATAAAGATTGCGGGAATCTTGCGGCAGTTGACCGTGGCGTGCGCGGTTGTCTATGCGTTGTCCATCATTTCAGGCTTGGTCACACTTTTTCCCGGTGTCACATCAGATCCACAGACGGCGATTCTTCTCATATTCTACGGCATAAGCTTCTTTTATCTCTCCTGGTGTATCTGGA
>JAVEVM010000745.1:0-3037 GCA_034005055.1 Desulforhabdus sp.
ATATTCAGTCATCAATATGTGTTCGGGCAAGCTGCCGAGCGTTACTTCCAACAGCTCTGGCCGTTTCAAATGTGATAAATTCCTGAACCTCATCCCAACCTTTCCTCAACATAACTCCGATCGACTATGAACTTTCCGGTATAAGTGCCCGGTAGACGAAACAAGTCCTCCAATAACACCCGGTGCAAAACGCTGATCAAGCCTCGAGCTCCGGTTCCTTCCTGTTCGGCTCGCCTCGCAACTTCCGTTAAAGCATCATCGGTCACTTCCAGGTCAATCCCCCATGCTTTGAGATCATTGGTGTAAGCCAACAAAGCGCTGTCTTCACTTTTGGTCAGAATGTCTTTGAGGTCCTGGGTTGTCAGTCGATCATACACCACCCGCACCGGAAACCGCCCTATGAGCTGTCTTTCCATGCCAAATGCAACCAGATCGTCCGCCATCAAATAGTTACGCCAGTTTCCATTGACCTCCTGCCGCGCTATTCTTTTTTTGACAATCACGTCCAGATCTTCAAAAGCCCCGCCGGCAATGAACAGCACATGTTTGGTCGACAGAGAGAGTCTCTCTTTGCCGATCTCAAGCGTATTCTCTGAACCGTCCACTAAATGCAGCAGACCTTTCTGCACACCCCGGCCCGACACATCCTTATACGCTGTCGCCTCCGTGGCAATTTTATCTACCTCGTCGATATAAACAATGCCCATCTGGGCTAGACTGGGATGACCGCCGGATGCCATGAGCAAGTCCAGAAGGATGTCACTGACATTTTGACCGACGTAACCGACTTCACTAAAGCGGGTCATATCTTCATGGACAAAGGAGACGCCAACCAGCTTTGAAGCTGTTTCACTGCTGTAGGTTTTACCGCATCCCGTGGGGCCAATGATCATGATATTGGCCTTAGGTGTAACGGTATGTCGCAGGGCGACATCTATATTCGCGTCATTTTCGGAAAGCCATTTTTGCAGCGCCTGCCCAAGCCTTCTATAGTGAAACGCAATGGCCGTGGAGATGATCTTCTTGCCCTGGTCCTGTCCGATCACAAACCGATCTATTTCTGCTTTAAGCTCCGAGGGCGTTTTGTTGAACTCGATAATTTCCCGCACGGCCTCCATTTCCTTAGCGGTTCTTTCCAGAGCGATTTTTTCCTCTATGCGCTCCTTATGCTCTTTTGAGATTCTTTCATCTATTTTCATCGCCCTATTCCTATTTCATTCCCTGCAAGCCAAATCGCGCTTGCGGGTCTCCTTTATCGTTATCCGAGAATCGCGCTTGCGCTGCTCGTACATCACCAGCGTTTCGAAATGAAATCGCATTAATCGTTCAGGGTGTATTGAAGGATTCAGACGGTATAGATATTCGCTCATCAGAATCTCTTCGGGTGCATGCACGAATTCAAGATACGGATTCTCGACTCTATTCATGATCGATACGGTGATGGAATATTCCTTTTGTGTCACCAGAGAAAACAAAGGAAATTTCATCGGTTTCTTCATCCTGACTCGGAAACGCTCCGAATCATCCTTCCAAAGGTGCTCCTGAGCATGGTCGAGAGCATTCAGAAAGCATTGCTGCAAATGATACTGCTTAACGATCGAGCTGATTCGGTTGAAGACATTCTTCCTCAAGGGCTTTTTGGCCCTGTGTTTCGCTCTTTCGACTTGTATTTCCTTGAGCAACGTCATCTGAGCACAACCTTCATAATCTGCGCCTCATAGCCGATAGTCTTCAAAGGTTATGGTGGGTATATGCACAAAGGTTTTATCCAAGCTGTGATAACCGTTTCGACGGCGAGCGTCATAACCGTAGAGCAATGCCGTGATGCCTTCTTCCAGGGTCTGGATGACGGCATCTGCGGTAAGCTCGTCGGGCGCTTCAAAACCTGTAAGGCAGATCTCCTGCCCCGCCTGTTGACCGCGCAGGAAAGGATGTTTGTACTTTTCAATCACGAAAGGCTTTAAGGGTGTGTAATAGGTAGAAACCGCCACTCGACAGTCTGGGAACAAATAACTGCGACCATAGTAGTCTTTGAGAACGTATTGCCCGGTACGCTTATATATCCAGTATTCCTTGTAAGATTTCATTTTATAAAAACCAAAATTGTCTATTTCTATGGCGCCCTTGTCCGCGATATAAAAATATATGGCAATGTGCTCCGGCTTCGTATGAGTTAATTGTCGGCGCACTTCGAGCGTCTTCTTCACCCGGTTGTGCGCATCAGCCAAAATGTTTGCCTGGATTGCCTCATGGAGCCATTCTTTCAGTTCCTGAGCCCGCCACAGTCCGTTTTCAGGGGGGTTGAATATAGGCCTATGATTCTCCAGATCCTGGTAAACTCGGTTGAGGGCTTCCACGTTGATGAATCTCAAGGCATCGCGATAATAGCTTTGCGGAACGTCTACTCTCTCTTTGATAAGATCAAGTATTCCCTCTTTGTCAGGCTTTTTTCTCCGCAGACCTCGACGGACCCTTACGAAATGCGGCATGATATGAAAGAGTATCAGCTCGAGAGTTTCGTCCAGGAAGATGGCATCGGTTTCGCCGCTAAGCTGATACTTCTCCAGGCAATGACTCTTCAGGCGATTGTAATAGTACGGATTGAGAGCGTCAAAATGCTTGATCAGAGATTTTATGCTAATGGTTTTGACGAAAAGACAGTCCCTATGCTTGATAATGTGATCCGTATTAAAATGCTCGTAGCCTTCCCTATCGCTAGTCGATCCAAACAGCTTTTTCGTTTCTTTTTCTATATCTGGATCCAACAGGAGCGGCAGATAGATGAAGTCCGACTCAACCAGAAGTTCCAGATCCGAATCGAGCAATCGCCGCATGACTTAATTCCAAGACTCCGGCCGTAAGCTGCCACCCTCTTGAGGTCTTATCGCACGAACCGGTACATAGTAGTATTTTTCCCCTGCTTCCGTTTGTTCCTGAACTGCAAAATCCAAAGCCGTACCAGTAATTTCCTGCCCTCGACACAGCAGCTTGCCCCCATCAAGCTGTCTGGAAATATCCTCCAGGATAAGCTGTTCCT
>JAVEVM010000746.1:0-3030 GCA_034005055.1 Desulforhabdus sp.
CAAAACCTCATTAATTGCATTGAAAACAACGGGTTGCATTATATCACATGCCGACTTCAGATGACTTGGGGCCAATCTGACAAAGTAGAATTAGGGTGATGCCAATAAATGCGGTGGAGGGGAACGAATCTGATTTCGTCCCCTTGGCGAGCCTGTGTGGAAACGCAGAATGCCGAGTGTTTAATCGGTAGTCTGAGCACCCTTCCCAGTACCATGAGTGGATATACCGTTGCTCATGGGCGTTACCGGAGGCAGTGCTGAGCTTTTGTTCTGACATGCTACCTGCCGTTTAGCCGTTTAGCCGTTTAGCCGTTTAGCCGTTTAGCCGTTTAGTCAGTTGGCGCTTTTCTACAAACTCGAGTGCGCCGATGAGTTGGGCTGCTTGGGTGGGCTTCCCGATGTCGAGACGGCTGCAACTCCTATGCTGGCATCCTCTTCGAATTAGAGTTCAGGGCATCGGAATATGCGGAGATGACAGGTAAAATTTATGATGTAAAGCTACCATGTCCCATGCGTTGTTTTTTGAAAACCCAATTTTAATAACGATCTATGTCGATTGCCTTTATTCACCTTTCGGACATCCACTTCGGACAGGAGAAGGGTGGCACACTTATCATCCATAACGATGCAAAAGAACGCTTAGTCGAGGATGTTGCGCGAGCAGTCAGGAGTCTTCCCGAAGGTATAGCAAGCGGAATCATCATATCTGGGGACATTGCGTACGCCGGCAAGCACGACGAATATGCTGATGCCGGGCAATGGCTTGATCGGGTTGCGAATGCCGCCGGTTGCGCAATTACCGATATACAGGTGGTTCCTGGCAACCACGACATCGACCGCGATAGGATTTCGGGGGCAACCGCTTGGATGCTGCAAGAGATTGCCGACAAGGGCGAGCCCGAATTGGACAAGTTTCTAGGTTCACAAATGGACCGCGAACTCCTGTACGCAAGATTCTCGGCGTACCAGCCGTTTGCCGAGGCGTACGGATCACCGCTCGACAACCAAGGAGGTTTTGCCGGTAACCGCATCGTCCAACTCGCGCCGGGTCGATCCTTGCGTTTTATTGGGATGAATACCGCCCTTACCTGCGCCAAGAAGGATCAGGAGGGCAGACTTCTTCTTGGTGCCCGCCAGCGGGTACTGCCGCTCACTCCCGGAGAGGAGTTGGTGGTCATCGCGCATCATCCGCTGAAATGGCTTCAGGATTCCGAGGATGCACAGAAATATCTGTCCAATCGAGCTCGGGTATTTATCACCGGCCACGAGCATTCGCCGTCGGTCAAGGTCTGCCCCATCGAAGATGGTTGCGATCTGATGCTTCTTCAAGCAGGCGCGACGGTTCCACCAACAGCCGACGAGACCTTTACTTACACCTACAATATCCTGGAGTTCGAGTGGGATGCAGAAACCGATGCTTTGATCGTAATCGTCCACCCCAGAGCGTGGTCGGAAGACAAGAAAGACTTCCGAGCCGATGAAGACCGACTGGAAGAGATGCAGCCTCGATACCTCCTTGGATGTCCAAACTTCCGCCAAGCAGTTCAAGTACCCTCGGTGACGACAACGAAAACAGCCGATACCATGCAACCCGCAGTTACGGTGCCAGTTGTTCAAGAAGCGGGAGTCATCGAAGAGAGAAAGGAGCCGTCAATGCCGGCGAAATACTCGCTACTTCGACTGCGATTCTTCCGTGATCTGACCAGCGCCCAACGCTTGCGTGTGCTGGTGGATTTGAATGCCTTGCCAGACGACTGGCGGGATCTTCTGACGCATAGCATCGAGGTGCAAATCCTCGATTCCCTGCAGCGCACCAACCGCCTCGATGACCTTGAGGCAGCCATCAAAAAGATCGAAGCCGAGCACAAAAAACAGGAGGGCAAGGAACATGGTTAACATCGCGAAACACATCCGCATCTTTAACACTGAGCCATCGGACGATCTCGTCGATAAGCGTACAGCCGCTATCGCTAAACTCACTGCCGTCCTTGGCAAGAAAGCTCGCCTGCCGGAAATTCTTCAATTGGCCAATAACGTTGCCGCCGGCGTGATTGACCCGAATAAGCTTAGTACGGCCTTGGCCACAGAAGTGGAAGCCGCGATTAAGGAACGCAGTACCGCTTTTGATCGGGACGGGAACGAATTGGAAGTCCTGATCTGTCTGCTCCTTGCCATGTGCCAGCGGCTGGAAAATCATGAAGCCGGCACCACATCGCAATCGTCAAACGAATCGCGGGCAGCCGCGGTATGGTCGGCACTTTCCTTCCAACCATCCCGGTCCGAACCCAAACTTGAAGCGTTGCGCGATGAATTGATGGCTAAGGCCCGAGCCCTAGTTCTTGCCTCGGGTGAGAACGGCCGTAGGCGCTTGGAAGTACCCGATTTCTCCATCGAGGATGGAGATGAAAGCGAGGAAGAGGGAGACGAAGAATCCGAAGAGGGGGATATCGCCCAGTTCAAAGAGGACTTTATGGCAGGTACTGAAGCGACGATTGTGGCGCTACGCACGAACGCCGACCTCGACCGAGAAGAACTCGATCTACTTTGGTGGGCGCTCGGGGACTGGAGTGACCTCCTAGATAAGCGGCTATCCACCTTGCCGGCTCCCCTCGCCGCCGTAACCAGTGGAATCGAGATTGGCCGAGCGCTCCGCAAATTGCCTGCGTCGGCTCATAAGCATCTTGCACTTCGCAATATTGCCGATGACGCTGCATCTTTGAATCTATCCGAATTGATCGAGGCCATCGGTACTGAAAAAGAAAAGCTACTATCGGCATTCGCCAATCGGCAGTGGCTTTCGGAATTCCCTGAAGTATTCCCGCTGCTCCATGCTTTACAGACTGGAAAAACATCCGCCGACGTCTCCGATCAGAAACGCTCGCTCCGTGACTGGGGCGCCCGAGCCTTGCTGGAAACTTCAATATTATTTGTTCGAGCCAACGACAGGGCTGAATAACCATGGAAAAGGGATGTCGCCGTCCAGAGTGCACCGTTGCCCAGACAGGAAAGTGCCTCCTCAACAACGATCCT
>JAVEVM010000007.1:0-13989 GCA_034005055.1 Desulforhabdus sp.
GCCCGCCTGTTGTAGCAGTCCGTCATAGGATCAATGATTGCATCGTTTTCAAGCCGCTTGATATTCAGTAAATTAGAGACGGCAACACCGAGGGATTTGACTATAATGCCGATGATTTCTTTGTGGTAGTCGAGCATTGTTCGCTCAGGCAGAACGTACAGCTTGGCGAAGTACCCATCGTCCATCATGGCAAAGGAAAGCATTTGCTCCTCTTGGAATGAGATCAGCCCAGGGCTTTCTTCATGATCGGGGTTCATAGGATGAATATTAAACGCCCCTTCAGTCGCAAAATCGTTTTTGACGATCTGCTTGAGGGATGCCTCGCTGATCCTCGGATCGACCCACACATCCAATTGGTCGCCGGCCTTGACCACAAACGCGAATAATTTATAGTTCAAGATATCTTTCATGCACTTGGAGGTCTCGTACATGATGCTTGGAAGGTCATGCTTCTCATTGAAATGAAGCATGTAACGGCTCAGCGTCTCATAATCGATTCGCCTTGCCATGCCGAATAAAATGTGGCCGAAATTTGACGCCTTGCGAATAAACTTCCCAAATGAATATTGCATCTCCCGAGTCCTTCATTCGAGTATTGATCCAGGTAGACCCTTTGAGTGCAACCTTGGTGCCAGAGAGCATTATCCATTGGTACGTGCAAGTCTGAGGACCGGTCGCAGATAAGCCGGCTGAAAATTTTTCCAGCCATCCCGCAAATAATTCCTCTATCAAAGCCACATTGCAGGGAGCTTTAAGACTGGGGGCAGACCCGTTCATACGGAAGTCCGACTGATCTGTCTCCATTTTCCCATATGCGGAGAGTCAAAACCTTGACAATTCTTTTTGGAATGAACAATGAGCGGAAAGTCAAAAAGATGACGAACTGGGAGCAGGCCGCGGAGCTCCGGTATTCCCTTCAGCCGATAGAGCAAGCTCCATAATCCAATAACAAGTCAGCCGGCCATCAGCTGAAGATCCTCTCAGAGTACCGAAAGGTCTACTGAGAGACCCCCATCTGGTAAATTCTATCGGTGACCTCTTCCTTGCATGGAAGGCCGAAATAGGTCTTCTCAAAATGGGCCTTCCCTTTATCCAGGGTCTTGGAAAGCACCGCGACCGTCAACGCACTGGCGGAAAGTGCACCGCTTGCCATATGGCTCTTGGCTATCAGTTCTTCGGTGAGCAAGGGATTGTCACTTCCCCAATAGCCTATGCAGAAAAGTATGTCTTTGCCCAGCAGTCCGATCTTTTCCGCCCTTCTGATAGCCCGCAGATATGGAACGCCTTCCATTTCAAGGCCTTCGATGTTGTATTTGCGAATCAAATAGCGCAGCACCAGCTCATTTTGAATCGCAATACCGGGCACTGTGAGCATCGGTCCGCCGGTGTGGATCCGGCAGTTCACGAGTCCTTCAAAATCCCCCTGGTTCAGTTGATTGCCGTTGGGAAAGTCGTGAACACCGCCTTCCAGCTCCTGAGGAATCAAGTAGGTGGGCAGCATGATGTCGAATCGATCGCCGCAAACAATTCCAGCCTTGCCGATAATGGAAATGCTTTCGATCCTGTTGGAAAAAGTCTCGGTCAGCTCGCGCATGATTTCTGTTGCCTGCAGCCCGAAAGCGTAATGCAGGTTAATGATGCAGGGAGCCCGTTCTTTGATTTTAGACCACTCATCGATCCTGATTCTTTTGTCTATTTTGGCAGGATCGAGTTTGAACGTGTCAACTACCTGGACATCTATTCCCGTGTTGTGAATATCCGGGATGAAGCGAATTCCAAAGCTTTCTTCATATTCGAGCTTCTCCTGGAACAAATCCGGATGCAGCTGACAGACTTTGTACAGCGCAAAATGGAGATTGCCCGCCTGATCGAGATCCAGTTCGGCCAGCTCGCTGTAATCGGCCGCCATCCGCTTAATTTTTTCTTTGTAGATCTCGGCAAAATCAGTCAAGCAACTGACGACATTATGCAAATCGCTGGAAATAATAATAACAGGCCGGATCTTGTGCAGTTGCCCGCAGCTTTCAAGGTTTTCACGCCAAAGACGGGCTTTTGTGGAGTAGTTGGTCTCGGCAAATTCGCTGGCGAACTCTATCTCAAGCTCGTCAAGATCATTTTGCATTATATTGGTGATCAGATCGAACAGGCCAAATCTCAGAAAAGCATCCAGGCCCTTCAACTCTTCGTAGCTGACACTGAACTTGCTGGCTATTTTGCATAGAATCTGATTCTTTTCCGGCGACTCCTTGTTATCACGCAGTCTTGCTATGTCAGCAAGCAGAGGATTTCCGGCGAGTAGCTTTTTGATTTTTCCCGATTCAATGCCATACATGATGAAGGAGGTGATGATGTCGAAAATATCGGTCTTGCCTTCCAAAGCAATGCATTTGAAAAAGCCTTCGCCCATTTCATAGATAGTTCTTACCCGTGCCCCCTTGGCGCCACTTTCCAGTAGATAGACGCCGGTTACCGAAGCGAGGTTTTCCGGTTTTTTCTGGATATGGAAATATTTGGCTCTGGAAATCTCATACGGTAGCCTTTGCAAAGCACACATCAAGGCATTGACATCAACCCGCCTTTCCTCATTGCAATAAGCATGGATACAGGGCTCCATCCGTTTGTATCGTTCGTAAAGGCTGCCAAGTACGATTCTCCCGGAAATGATTGCATGACTGACAGTGATGCAGAAATTGGACAACGCTTGAAGAATTCTGTGCGCCCGATATTCGTCATTTTCCCACCAGCTGTCTTCCCGCAGGGCATCCATCTCATTCTCCTTGTCTTCATCATCGTGTCTTATGCTCTTATTATTATACAGCCTTGCGCCAGTTTCCCCCGAACGAAATTAACCGCACAGTGAAAAGCAGCTTTTCGATGATGGATTAAATTCGTGTAGAAGGCGGGAAGGTCACTGTTTTTTTGGCAACGAAACAGTAAATACAGCATAATCCGCATCTTCTGAAAAAGAAAGCACACCGCCCATGTTCTTTAGCAATCGATGGCAGAGCGGCAACCCTATGCTTTCGCCACCTTCATCGAAAGGAAGAAAGACGAGCTCCGGATTTTTTGTCCTTGAGCCCTGATGAGGGTGCTTGAAGTCGGCGTGCACACTATGATCGCTTTGAAAGCTTCTGACGGCAAGAGATCCACCTTCTTCGACCGAATCGATAGCATTTCGAATCAAGTTGATACAGACCTGGCTGAGGATTTCCGGATCCGCAATCGCTGCCGGAAGCGCCGGTTCCAGATCCAACCGGCATTCCACCGACCGTTGTTCGATCTCGGGAGCAAGCAGATCAATGCTATTGTGGATGATTTCATTGATAGAGCACTCTTCGGCAAAGACCTCCACCGGCTTGAGATAATCTTTTATCCTGCCCAGGATCTTCTCCAGGCGCTCCGATTCGCGCACGATGATATTCGCTTCGGGAAGATCGGGGTATTTGCTTAGCAAACGGCGGGCAAATCCGCCGATTGAAACCAAAGGATTGCGAATCTCATGGGCCACTTCCGCAGAGATGGCTCCGAGAGTCTTGAGCTTTTCCCTTTGAACCAAAGCCCGCTCCAGAAAAACTCGGTCCGTGATGTCCACAATGATGCCTTCCATGAGCTCGCAAGCGCACTGCCCGGGGTCTCCGTAAGGCGGGATGGATTTTACGATGGTGTTGATCACGTGACCTTTTTTGTGAATGAAACGACACTCGGCGGAAAAAGATGCTCCCCCCGACTCGAATGCCGCATCAACAAGCTTGGTGATACGATCCCGATCCTCAAAGTGGATTCGTCCGACAAACCAGTCGGGAGTGCTGATGGCCTCATCGGGAGAATACCCGAGGATGTGAAAACAGGCATGATTGATAAAATCGAGCTGCAGATTCTTATGCAGTACGTAAATGAGGAGAGGAACATTTTGGACCAGATCGAAATAACGCCGCTCCGCCCGCACGATCTGATTTCTCAAAGCCTTGCGCTCTTGAAACCGCCTTAAACAAAGAGTGAACTCGGTAACGCTGAAAGGCTTTCGCAGGAAATCGTTTGCACCGATTTTAATCGCCTGGACGGCGTCGTCGATAGCACCGGAACCCGTGATGAAGACCACCTCACGGCGAGGATCGCTTTCTTTGAGCTTCGCAGCCAGATCCAGACCGCTGATGGTCGGCATGTTTATGTCCACGAAAGCCAGGCTGAAAACATCCTGTTCGGCTATGCTCAAAGCCTCTTCAGGGTCCGTGCAAACACAGCCGCAATATCCTTCCTTTGCAAGTATTTCGGCCAGCATCTGGCACATGGTTTCATCATCGTCTACCACCAATATTCGTTCTCCGGCAGCCTCCCTACTACCAGCCATGCACGGCTCCTCCCTGAATTGTGCTGATTGCGAATGACAATGTGGATGTTCACCTCTTGACTCTTGTAACCTGAAACCGCGAAAGGGACCAGCTCTGTTTTTCAATTGTCATGGCACATTTCTTGTATCTTCTTAAGGGTCCAGCTCTGCTTCATTTCTGTAAAGCCCAAACCCTAAAGGAGCCTCAATGCTCAGACCCGGGCTGATCATCATGCAGGTTATCTTCCTGTTGGCAGGGAGCAATGCCGCTGCCCTGGGTGCGGAAGATACGGTCAAAGTGGCGGTCAATGTGGCCAAAACCGGTATCAAGGTTGAAAGTGATGCCGGCATGTTCCTCGGGGCGGAGCTTGCCGCAGAAAAGATAAACGGCCAGGGCGGCCTGCTTGGCAAGAGGCTGGAGCTAATCTATACGGACAACCGCAGCACCCCTCTGGGCGCCAAACAGGCGGCGGAGCTTGCCGCAAAAATGGACGTCATCGCGGTTGTCGGCGGTGGTCGCAGCACCTTCGCCATGGCCATGGCACCGGTCCTGCAACAAGCCCAAATTCCTATGATCACCCATTTTTCCACTCTTCCGGACATCACCCTTATAGGAGACTATATTTTTCGGGTGTGCTACACGGACGCGTGGCAGGGCAATATACTTGGCCGGTACGCTTATGATGAATTGAGTGCCCGCAAAGCCATTGTGCTGGAAATGGTCGATGAAGTGTACAGCACAACCTTGGCAAGCTATTTTGTCAAATCCTTCGAACTGGCCGGGGGAGAAATCCTGTGGCAAGGGTATTATAAAAGTAAGACCATGGATTTTGCAGAGATGCTTTCGCAAGTTGAAGCGCTTAAGCCGGACGTTGTCTTCGTCCCAGGCTATTCCAAAGATGCCGGTTGGATCATTCGGCAGGCCAGGAATATGGGAATCGGATCGACTTTTTTGGGCGGTGACGGCTGGGGGCTGCTGACTTATTCCTTCGGCGGTGATGCCGTTGACGGCAGCTACAGTGCCGATCACTGGCACCCCGGCGTACCCTTTGCGGCCAGCAAAGAGTTGTTGGACCGATATGAGAAGAAATATGGCCAGAGGCTGATCAAAAGTACCGGTACGCCGCTAATCTATGATGCTATCATGGTTTTGGCCGATGCCGTTCGCAGGGCCGGCTCTCTCGACCGGACCAAGATCCGTGATGCAATTGCCCAAACGAGCGGCTTCCAAGGTGCCACGGGCGAGTTAACCTTTGACGCCGACGGAGACCCTCTGAACAAACAGCTGATAATCACCCGATTTGAAGGAGGTGATAAGAAGTTTGTGAAACCGTATATACCGACATTTGAGCCGAAAATGAGTAGTCTCAGGTGAAGACCGACACGCTACGATTCCAGATCAATTTTGCTATCGTGACCGCCGTACTTTTTCTCGCCCTCTTTTTTGGCGGTATCTTTCTCCTTATCGAACACGACGGCCGGACTGCCCAAATGCGGAAGATCAATGTAATGTTGGCAACCCTTTTTGCGCAGCAAAAAGAGGAACTTGCCAATGAGATTTTTTCTAATCAAATCAATTCCGTTACCCAAACGCTCAAGGATATGGCAGCCGCTGAAGAGATCGTCATGGTCAGTCTGTTCGATGTAGAAGGTGAATTGGTGGCGTCGTCCAAGAAAAACGCACCAGCCTATATTCCGGAGTATGAACGAAACCTTCTCAATGAACAGCCTCTGTTTGAAAAATCCCGCTTAGGCAATTTGAGCGTAGCCGTTTACTCCACCGCCGTTAATATCATAGGAGAACAGTTTGGCTATTTTCAGATCTACTACGATCTGAGCACCATGGAGCAACACACCAGACGCATGATCATCCTGCTGTCGATTTTCTTCATGACCACCATCGTGCTCATGTCGTGGCTGCTCAACACCATGCTTTCGCGTTTTGTGATTCGACCGGTAACACTGCTTCGCAATAGCATGTTGCGAGTCCAACAAGGACACGTGGGTGAGCGCACGAAGGTATCCACCAGAGGCGAAATCGGCGAAATGGC
Organism: Desulforhabdus sp.; assembly: GCA_034005055.1. Classification (GTDB taxonomy): domain Bacteria; phylum Desulfobacterota; class Syntrophobacteria; order Syntrophobacterales; family Syntrophobacteraceae; genus Desulfoferrobacter. Next base: position 6,379 of record JAVEVM010000007.1, read on the forward strand.
CTTTGTCTTCAATGACATGTCCCAAAAACTGAAAAGCAGCCATGAGCACCTGGAGCATATGATCGATGAGCGGACGGCTCAATTGCAGAAATCTAATGAAAGGCTAAAAAGGGAGATAGAGCAACGCAAGAGTGTCGAGTGTGAATTGCTCCAGGCCAAGGATGCCGCGGAAGCGGCCAACCGAGCCAAGAGTATTTTCTTGGCTAATATGAGCCACGAAATCAGAACTCCTCTAAACGCCATCCTCGGCATGAGTGAAATTCTAACGGACAGTGGGGTAAGCCCGCAGCAGGAGAACTATCTAAGAACCATACACTCGAGCGGGAAAACGCTTTTGAGGATTATCGAGGACTTATTGGATCTTTCCAGAATTGAAGCTGGAAAATTGGAGATTCAACGGGAACCGCTTAGTATAAGGCAGATATTGCAGGATATTGGGCTGACTTTTATTAAACAGCTTCACCAAAAAGATGTAGTGCTTCGTACAAAAGTCGATGATAAAGTGCCAGAGCGATTAATGCTGGATTCGGTCCGCATCAAGCAGGTGCTCGCCAATTTAACCGGTAATGCAGTTAAATTCACCGAAGCAGGTTACATCAAATTGAGTGTTGAAGTTGACCGAGTGCACTTGAACAAAACCATCGATCTCGGCCTGACCGTTGAAGACACGGGAATTGGAATCGCACCGGATCAAAAAGAATTGATCTTTGAAAGCTTTCACCAGCAGGACGCGGATATCAGCAGACGCTATGGCGGAACGGGCTTGGGCTTGTCAATTGCCAAGAGCTTGATCGAGCTGATGGGCGGAGTGATATCGGTAGAGAGCGAGCTCGGGAAAGGCACCACTTTTAAACTGAAGCTTTTTAATGTTGAAACGGTAGAGACATTGGAGACTGCACAAGGTGCTGATAGTGACGAGGATAGAGATGACATAGAAGTGAGGCTTCCAATTTCAAAGAAGCAGAAAGCCGAATTGTCGGAAATGCTGTTACACTTCAAAAGTGCTATCTGGCCAAAATGGACGGAGATAAATGAGTCATTCTTCATCGACGATGTGTCAGTTCTGGCGTTGGAAATGGTCCTCCTGGCGCAGCAATATAATGCCCCGGATCTGCAAAGCTACGCCGAGCAGCTCTACCGACACTCTCAAAGCAACGATATCGGCGATATAGAGCAAATGCTGAACAATCTCCCAAAGATCGTTTCAAAGATAGAAAGTTACCTCTAGAAAACAAAGTAGGCTGATCGACGGGAATGAAACAGGCATGAATGAATCAAAGCCATCGATATTGATCATCGACGATAACCCGCAAAACCTGAAGCTGCTTGCAGACCTGCTGTGCGACGACTATCGAATAGCAGTGGCCAAAGACGGGCTGAAGGGCCTGAGATTTGTTGATAGAGCTAAGCCCGAGCTGATTCTGTTGGACATCATGATGCCTGAAATGGACGGCTATGAAGTGTGCCGAAAACTGAAGGCCGATGAATCTACTAAATCCATTCCGGTTATCTTTGTCAGTGCCTTGGGGGATGTGTTCGATAAAGTGGAGGCTTTTTCGGCCGGCGGTGTGGATTACATCACCAAGCCGTTTCAGGCACAGGAAGTACTCGCCCGCATTCGGACTCATTTGACACTGCGCAATCTGCAAATACAACTTGAAGAAACGAACGCCAGACTTCGAAAGAGCCTCGATGAAATCAAGGTCTTGCGCGGTATTTTCCCCATTTGCTCGTACTGCAAGAGGATTCGTGACGACGAGGGATACTGGAATCAAATAGAGCAATATCTTCGCACTCATTCCGAGGCGAAATTCACCCACGGCATCTGCCCGGATTGCGTCAAAAGCCATTACCCGGAATACGCCGAAAAGATCCTATCTAGCCAAAACAGCCAGCCTGCATGCATACCTGTTAAGTTGTAAGAGAATTCTTGACAGGGAATCACAGGTTTTTCTGACACCAGAATCAGTAACTCTCCGATAGGCAGTTTCTTCTTAGGGGTTATGTTATAGGTTCGGAGCACGATCGCATATGAATGATAGCCGCAAGACCAAACAAGAGCTTCTGCGTGAACTTGCCTCCCTTCGGCAGAGGGTTCAGAAGCTGGAAGCTGGGCAAGCCGTAGATGGAAGAATCCCAAGAGGTTTTCCGGAGACGCAACGAATCAACCTTGAGCTCGAAAGGTCCATCGAACAGCGCACACAAGAGTTGGAGCGGACAAACCACCACCTGAAACGAGAAATCGAGGAGCGTGCTCGAACCGAAGAAGAGCTGAAGCGCACCAAGGAATATTTGGAGAACGTGATCGAGAATTCCGTGGATGCCATTGGCATTGTGGATCGGCAAGGCAAATTCATCCTTTGGAACAGGAGAGCGGAAGAAATCTACGGCTATCAATTTGATGAACTGGAAGGGAAAACGGCCTTTGAGCTTTACACCGATGCCGACGAGCTGGACGAGTTGTTGACACGACTCCGGCGCGACGAAGTGGTGCGGGAATACGAGATCAGAATGAAGAAGCGGGATGGCAGCATCGTGCCTATGGATATTTCCATCAGCCTCCTCAAAGATGAGCTCGGTCGCACCATCGGCAGTGTCTGTGTAGCGCGAGATCTGTCGGAACGGAAGCGTACCGAAATGGAGCTCAAGCGCGCAAAAGACGATTTGGCCTGTTATTCCAAGGACCTGGAACGCCAGGTGAAGGAGAGAACTCAGGAGATCAGCAGTATTCTTAAATACACGCCTGCAGTCATTTACATCAAGGACCGACAGGGTCGTTACCGTCTGGTCAATTCCCGCTATGAAGAGCTTTTCGGCATCAGAAACGAAGAAATCCAAGGGAAATCCGATAGCGACATTTTCCCTCGCACTGTTGTCGATCACATCCGAGCCAGCGATCAGCGTGTATTTTCTGAGATGCGCTCATGCCAGGTGGAAGAGTACATTCCGCAGCATGACGGTACTCACACCTATCTTTCGGTGAAATTTCCACTGTACAACGAAGAGGGCGGTGCAACCGGACTGTGCGCCATTTTGACCGATATTACCGAGCTCAAGAAAGCGCAGAATCAGCTGCGACGACTTTCCGCCAGAATTATGGCAGGCCAGGAAAAGGAGCGGGCCGCTATCGCTCGAGAGCTTCACGACGAACTGGGCCAAGTGCTCACCGCCTTGCGTATGGATGCGGTATGGCTGCAAAAACGCCTGGAAGATAACGATCCCCAAGCCGCCAAGCGGGCATTGACATTATGTGACCTTATCGATAAGACCATTGACGAAGTGCGTGCCATAGCGCTTCGGCTGCGACCGAGCGTGCTGGATGACCTGGGCCTGATTCCCGCTCTGGAATGGTACACTACGGATCTGGAGAAACGAAGCGGGATTGCCTGCATTCACAAACACCGAAACGTGCCTAAGGTGCATGATCTGGTTGCCACAGCTGCCTACCGTATCGCGCAGGAAGCTCTCACCAACGTGGTGCGCCATTCGAAGGCAACCCATGTGGAAGTGACCCTCGAAGCTGAAGCGGGGTTGTTGAACCTGTCAGTGGTGGATAACGGCTGCGGTTTTGACCCGATGGCACTATCGGAGGCCGATGTCCTCGGGTTGGCTGGAATGCGCGAACGGGCCGCCCTGGCGGGTGGAACCCTCGAGATCAAATCCCGGCTGGGCAAGGGTACACTGGTTTACTGTCGACTGCCTCTTGCGGGTAGAAACGGGGAAGAGCATTGATCAAGGTTCTTTTGGCAGATGACCATAGTATTGTTCGAGCCGGACTTCGCCGGATCGTCGAAGAGAGCGGCGAGATGATCGTGGTTGCCGAAGCCGCGGACGGTCGGGAGGCGATTCAAAGGGTTCACGAAGCCATGCCCGATGTTGCGGTGATCGATGTCTCCATGCCGGGACTGGACGGTTTGGAGGTGATCAGCCAGTTGCGCAGCTACTACCCGAAAATGCCGATTTTGGTTTTGACCATGCACGAAGAAGAACAGTACGTGGTTCGGGCGATCTGTGCCGGAGCGATGGGCTACATTACCAAGCGATCCGCGCCGGAGCAGCTGGTGAAAGCAATCGCAAAAGTATACGCCGGTGGACGCTATCTCAGCGACGCAGCTGCCGAGCTGTTGGCGGTAGGAGTGGCAAAGGGAGCTCCGGGACGATCCCTGCTGGATTCCCTCTCCAACCGAGAAATTCAGGTACTCAGGCGCCTCGCCCTGGGCCAAACCGGGCGCGAAATAGCCGAAGCCTACAACATCAGTACAAAAACAGTGGACACCTATCGCTTTCGACTCCTTAAAAAGCTCAACCTGCGCAACAATGCCGACCTCTCCCGATTTGCCATTCAGAACGGGCTGGTAGAAATTTAGTCCAGTTTGGGCTGCCAGTGAGAAGTCTGTAAGAAAAACTACCACAAAAAATATAAAAAATTTCTGACAGCAAAATCAGAACCCACCCGATATACAAGCTTGTCCTTATCCTGTAGATGCAGCATGGCACAAGTTCAGTCAGTCTGCGAGCCGTCTGAAAGTCTGCATAACCAGCTTGCGTCCACATAAAGTCGCCCTTGCTGCGGTATCGGCCGGCAGGAATGTGTGATTCGTTGGAGCTTCAGGCAAAAGGCCGGCAGGCAGAGCTGATGGCCTGCTTCATATTCGCTCGACTTACTATTTCATCCAAGGAGAAAGGTCATGGTGTTGAAGAGAAAAAAGATCACGGTTGTTGGTGCGGGCTTTGTTGGTGCTACTGCTGCACACTGGATTGCGGCCAAAGAACTGGCTGATGTGGTTTTGACCGATATTGTCGAGGGCATGCCCCAGGGGAAAGGCCTGGACCTTCTTGAAGCCGGCCCGGTTGAAGGCTTTGATGTCAATGTCGTTGGCACAAATGACTATGCCGATACCGCCGATTCCGATGTGGTGATCATTACCGCCGGGCTGCCGCGCAAGCCCGGGATGAGCCGCGACGATCTGCTTGCAAAAAATGCCGGAATTGTTAAAGCCGTCACCGAGCAGATAGCGAAATATTCTCCAAACGCTTTCCTTATCGTTGTATCCAATCCACTAGACGCTATGGTCTATGTGACCCATAAGGTGAGCGGCTTCCCAGCCAATAGGGTCATGGGGATGGCAGGCGTTTTGGACGCCGCCCGCTTTTCGGCCTTCATTTCGCTCGAGCTGGGTGTTTCCGTGAAGGACATCAATGCCTTTGTACTTGGCGGCCACGGCGACACTATGGTGCCGCTGCCGCGCTATACTACCGTTTCCGGCATTCCTATCACCGATCTGCTTCCCAAGGAGCGCATCGAGGCTCTGGTGGAACGGACCCGCAACGGCGGAGGGGAAATCGTCGGTCTGCTCAAAACCGGCAGCGCGTTCTTCGCACCTTCCGCATCGGCTGTGCAAATGGCCGGATCCATCCTCAAGGACCAGAAGCGAATTCTGCCCTGTGCCGCCTACTGCGACAAGGAGTACGGCGTGGGCGGGTATTTTGTGGGAGTACCCGCAATGTTGGGCGCCAACGGGGTGGAGAGGGTCGTCGAAATTCAGCTTACAGCTGAAGAACAGGCTCTATTCGACAAATCGGTCGCAGCCGTTCGCGAGCTCGTCAAGAAGATCGGCTAGGAGCTTGTCCGAGAACTGTCATTTCGAACGATCGCGAGAAATCTTGTTCATCGTATCACTGCGAATTTTCAAGATTTCTCTCTGCACTACGCTCCGTTCGAAATGACAAACAGGCATTCTCGGACAAGCTCCTAGATGCAGCCGCTGACCGCAGAGCTTGCCGAGATCGGAGAGACTTTTTCAGGCTCCTCTTTGCGCACTCTGCGGTAAATCTGAAATGCCGCCAGGCGCCATTGCAATAGAAGGGATAGGCTGAATGGGTAGAGTTGCGGATAAGATCAGTCAATTTAAAGAGAAAGAAGCAAAGCTCAGGGAAATGGGCGGACCTACGGCGGTTGCCACCCAGCACGAGCGCGGCAAGCTCACAGCCCGGGAACGGATCGATTTGCTCTTTGATCCCGACACGTTTCGCGAAACCGATATATTCATGAAGCACCGCGGAAACCTGTTCGGTCTGGACAAAATGGAGATCCCGGCAGACGGAGTGGTGACCGGATTCGGACTGGTCAACGGCCGCCCGGTATGCGCCTTCTCACAGGATTTCAGCGCCCGGGCCGGAACACTTGGCGAAATGCATGCCAAAAAGATTTGCAAGGTGCTCGATATGGCCATGAAATCCGGCATTCCCGTGGTCGGATTCAACGATTCCGGCGGAGCGCGAATCCAGGAAGGCGTCGATTCCCTTTCCGGCTACGGCCAGATTTTCTACCGAAACGCCATCAGCTCAGGAGTTGTTCCGCAGATTTCGGCCATTATGGGACCCTGCGCCGGCGGCGCCGTCTACTCGCCTGCCATGACCGATTTCATCTTCATGGTCAAAGCCACCAGTTACATGTTTATTACCGGCCCGGATGTCGTTAAATCGGTTTTGGGCGAACAGGTGACCTTTGAAGACCTGGGAGGGGCGGTCACCCATTGCAGCAAAAGCGGAGTATCGCATTTCGCCTGTGAAAACGATGCGGAGGCCATCGAGCAGATTAAGAAGCTATTGGGCTATCTACCGGCCAACAATTCCGAAGATCCCCCACTCGTTTTCAACGGGGACAGCCCCAACCGAACTGATCCGATTCTTGACGTCATCATCCCCGACAACCCCATGGGTTCCTACGATATGAAACAGGTGATTCATTCCGTGGTGGATCAGGGGGAATTCCTGGAAATTCACGAACTGTATGCGCAAAACATCATGGTAGGATTTGCACGCCTAAACGGCCGCTCCGTGGGCATTATCGCCAATCAGCCCAAGGTGCTCGCCGGCTGCCTTGATGTCGATTCGTCAGACAAAGCCACTCGCTTCATCCGCTTCTGCGACTGCTTCAATATCCCTCTGCTCACAATCGTGGATGTTCCCGGCTATCTGCCCGGGACCCAGCAAGAATGGAACGGCATTATTCGCCACGGGGCCAAGCTTTTGTGGTGCTATTCGGAGGCCACGGTACCCAAAATAACCCTGATCGTCCGCAAGGATTACGGCGGATCTTATCTCGCCATGTGCTCCAGAGACCTCGGCGCCGATCTGGTGCTCGCCTGGCCGACCGCGGAAATTGCCGTGATGGGAGCCGAAGGGGCGGCCAACATCATCTTTCGACGGGAAATCAAGGAAGCGGAAGATCCAACCGGAAAACGCATGGAGAAAATCGAAGAATACCGCGATCTCCTTTACAACCCTTATATTGCAGCATCTCGCGGCTACATCGACGGGGTGATTCTGCCAAGCGAAACGCGACCCCGGCTCATTCAGGCCCTGGATCTGTTATGCACCAAGCGGCAGATGCTACCGCCCAAAAAACACGGCAATATCCCGGTGTAGTCAATGTATCGAAAAATGTTTACCAGGCTTGATGATTAAAAGGAGCGATCCAAATGGTTGAAATACGCTTTCATGGACGCGGAGGGCAGGGAGCAGTGACATCAGCGGAGCTGACGGCTCTGGCGGCCATAGAAGAAGGGAAATTTGCACAGGCCTTTCCGAGCTTTGGTCCTGAGCGGC
>JAVEVM010000008.1:0-13979 GCA_034005055.1 Desulforhabdus sp.
CGCTAGAGAAGATATGAGGAGGGCTTTGCAGGGCAGGATGTCGCTCGAGTACCGCATTGCAGTGCATGCGTCGCGCCGGGGCTACGGTCAGACCGTGACGCGCCCAACACCAAGCAGGATACTGATAGACAATGAGTCTTCGCAAGTCTACACCATCATCGAAGTGTACACCACGGACCGCGTGGGCCTTTTGTACACCATCGCCAGCAGCTTGTGGGAACTGCAAGTTCGAATTTACGTAGCTAAAATCACAACGAAAGTGGACCAGGTGGCAGATGTTTTCTATGTTAAAACCAAGGACGGAGAGAAGGTGACGGAGCCGGATCGAATTGAAGAGATAAGGAATGCTCTGCTCTTTTGGCTGGACGGTCCAAGCTAAGGGTTCGTCGCTGATCGTTCCGGTTTTCTTGTTATGAATCAATTTTTGGCAGGTAGGAGGTCAAATTATGGAAGCGGTACTGTTGGAAAAGGAAGGACCAATAGGCTGGTTAACGTTGAACCGTCCTGAAAAGCGCAATGCGCTCTCATTGGAGCTCATGTCCACGATGCTCGAAAAACTGGATGCGGTGGGAGAAGACGCCGATATTCGAGTTTTGGTTATCCGCGGCAACGGCAAAATTTTCAGCGCCGGACATGACCTCAAGGAAATGGCCGGAGCCGAAAAAGGTGTGCACCATTTTCGCAATATTTTCATGACATGCAATCGAATGATGCTCCGTTTGCATGAGCTGCCTCAACCGGTCATTGCACAGGTCCATGGCATTGCTACCGCTGCGGGCTGTCAGTTGGTGGCCGCCTGCGATCTGGCGATTGCGGAAGATAACGCGCGGTTCGCTACGCCGGGTGTTAAGATCGGACTTTTCTGCACCACTCCCATGATTCCTCTGGTGCGGGCCATAGGACGAAAGCGCGCCATGGAGATGCTCATGACCGGCCGCTTTATTTCTGCTCAAGAAGCTGAGCGCTTCGGCTTGGTGAATCGCATTGTACCGCCTGATCAGCTGGCGGAGGAAACGAAAAAATGGGCGCTTGAAATGGCTCAGTTCAGCAAGTTTGCCCTCGCGCTCGGCAAGCATGCGTTTTACGGCCAAGTCGATCTGAACGAAAGATCAGCTTACGATTTTGCTAAGGAAGTGATCGCCATGAACTGCATGGCCGAGGATGCCCAGGAGGGAATGCATGCTTTCCTGGAAAAACGTGAGCCCAAGTGGCAGGATCGGTGACGCTTTTTTCACCACGAAGAGCACGAAGGTCACGAAGGGAATGAGGATAGAATTCGATGAACTATCAAAACGGGCGATTGGATGTGCAATAGAGGTGCACAAGTCCTTGGGGCCCGGCCTACTGGAATCGGCGTATGAGCAGTGCCTGGCTCATGAGCTCGCGATCAACGGCCTCGCTTTCAAGCTGCAATGGCCACTTGCCGAGGAATACAAGGGCATTCGTATCGACTGCGCGTACAGAGTGGATGTTCTGGTTGAAGATCAGCTCATTCTTGAGCTCAAAAGTGTTGATCAATTGCCGAGATTCATAAGGCACAGCTGCTCACATATATGAAATTAGCTCGTGTAGCCACCGGTCTACTGATAAACTTCAATGTCAGGAGACTCAAAGACGGAATAACACGTTTTGTTCTTTGACTCTCTTCGTGCCCCTTCGTGTTCTTCGTGGTGAGAGTCAGCTCTGCAGAATGAGCCCGGCGGGCAGTGATTCGCCGAACACCCAGTCTCGATCCTGGCTTTCCAAAAGATCCTCCGGTTGGATCAGCGCTTCCGCCATACGAACTCCTTGAGGCAGTTGCTTCAGCCAACCGACCAGATATTCGCGTTTCTCTGCGGGCACATCCCTCTCCCTGTCTCCGGTAAGTCTTGCCAGCTGGATTAAGGAGCGGGCCAATGGCTCACTGGCAGGAAGATTAATCGACAGTAACTGTTCTATCCATTGTACCGCCTGTGAACTTGGAGCCACCTGGTCGAGCGGCCCATAGAACGGAGTTCTCGCACCAAATCTTGCCAACGCCCAAAAGTCCTGGGGCCTTGGCTTGCTTCGAGCTATTTTTTCCAACAGCGTATTGCCCAGCTGTACTTTCGTATCCGCCGGCAGCCTCTCGAAATTGGCCAGCATCATCCAAACTTCTATTTCTTCCTGAACAGTAAAGCTTTTGGCGGCTTTCTTGCCGCTCTTTTTCTTCTTGGTGAATGCCGGCTGCAGAGCGAGGGAGAGTTGCTGGTAAATATGCCATTGGTGACCGGCGGTAAGTCCTCCCGCTACCCTTCGCCAGAAAATCCACCATTCGGATCGATTTTGCGCCTGTCTTTGAAAGTTCAGACCCAGCGGGTAGATCTTCCATACTTCTTTCAAGCGCCACTCGTCGACCGGATCGCCAAATCCGGGACGCAGGCAAAATCCGAGCAAATTCAGCCACCGAGCTTCATGCTGAGCTGTCAATATGCGTCCTTCTTTGCATTCGAGCAGGGTATCCGACAGTTTTCTAATTAGCGATGTCGGCCATTTTTCCTTGCTGAGCTCAAAAATGGAGTTGAGCGCTCTAGTGAGTCGTTCAGGAGGATTTTGGCTGATGGCGTCTCCACCCTGAAAAGTCGCTTGAATCTTGCTCTGACCCGCCTCGATGAGCTCTGCGTTCAGCGTTTCGCCCGCTGCCAATTGGGCTTCCGGTTCTCCTTCCTGGCGGATATCAAACTGAAGCTGCCATCGATGTGGTGTTTGCTGCGATTCGCACCACAGCTCCAGAGTGCCGACTTCGGTGAGGTGCACGGCCAATCGGGCCGGAAGAAGTTGTGCAGTCCCTCTTTTACCAAAACGGAGAGCCGTTCGAATGGGCGGCAGCAAGGTGACTTCATCCGGAGAAACATCAACTACATCGCCCATGCGATCCCCCAGGCGCGTGCTGGAACTGAGCAGTTGAAATGCGACCGGTTGGTTTGTCAGCACCTGAAATGCGGGTTGAGAAAGCTGCGCCGCAAACCCCTCTTCAGTTCCTCGGGCGATCAAGCACACGGCACGAATCTGTTCCGGCGCAATGCTCTCTTCATCTTGTGCGGCAACTTCTACATAATATGCGCGTGGACTCCCGGCTCCGATGCGTACCCCTTCACCCAAGCGAACCAAGCCATAGTACGCGGCACCAATGGCGACAGCGAGCTCCGGGCGCGGATTTTCCAGCTCGACGGGAGCCCAATCGGTTCCGGCTTCAGCCTGGAACCACTCTCTTACAACCTCCAAAATCCGCCGGCGGATCAGGGAGGGTGTCAGTGCTCCGCCGTTGAAAAGCAAATAATCCGGGTAAACGGCCGATCGCCCGGTTTCAGTGCCAAGAAGCTTACGGAAGCGTTGCCAAAAAAGAGCCAAGTGCCTGGTTACCGCTGTATCTTGAACGTAGGGCAGGCCCCACTCGGTGAGTCCTTTGCGCAAGCCGTCCTGGGGCGCATCCTGCAAAGAGACGTGAGGGAAGAAGCCGTTGAGGATCATCTCCCGCACCTGATCCACGGTAAGCCTGCCTTTTAAGGTGCCGGCTATCAGCTTTCCACCTGCACCCATGATGGTGATATCGAAGGCGGCGTCCGGGTCGGCAGCATTGCCCAACAGCACTTCTTTTGCCTTACGGCACTGGTGCCACAGTTGATGCCATCTTTTGGAATCAAGCTTGCCGGGCTGTCCCAACAGCTTCACTTCAATATGGCGGGCGAGAGTCAGGTCCATGTTATCGCCTCCGAGCATCAGGTGCTCGCCTACTGCAAGTCGATCGAAGAGCAGCCCTTTTTCGCCCTCCCTGAGAGCCACTATGGTGAAGTCGGTAGTGCCGCCTCCTACGTCGCAAACCAGGATAATTTGTCCCGGCTTCATGATCTTATGCCAGTCCGATTCGTGTTTGGAGAGCCAGGCATAGAAGGCGGCAAGCGGCTCTTCCACCAAAACAACCCGCGTAAGGCCCGCCTCGCGGGCTGCATTGACGGTCAATTCCCGCGCAACTTCATCGAAGGACGCCGGCACTGTGAGGATGATCAATTGTTGTTCAAGCTGGTGCCCGTCCCGGCCGAGCCCTTTAACTTCGTTCCATGATTCGCGGATGTGCCGAAGATATCTGGAGCTCGCCTCGACGGGAGATATCTTCTTGACCTCGGAACCGGCCCCCCAGGGCAAAATAGCACGCGAGCGGTCGACTCCCGCATGGCATAGCCATGACTTGGCAGATGAGACCAATCGTCCCGGTACGAGTGCTCCCTGTTCCCTGGCAAATTCTCCGACGGCATATTCCCGGTTCGGCGCCCATGGGAGCTCGATGCTCTCCTGCGGCAGTTCATAAGGACCGGGTAAATAAAGGAAAGAGGGCAGTACGTGGCGACGACCGATTTCTCCAGAAGCGATCAGCTGGGGAATCTCGAGAAATTGAATGCGTCGGCGCTGCGGGTCCTTGTTGTTCAGGTCGACATAGGCCACTGCTGAATTTGTGGTGCCAAGATCTATCCCGACGATATATCGATATGAGATTTCCTCATGCTCGAACAGATTTTCCATTTACCTTCTTTTCCGTCGCTTTTTCTTTCACCACGAAGGGCTCGAAGAACACGAGAACAGTAAAGCCTTACAAAAGGATTTCTGCTGCATCAATTTCGTGTTGATCCGTGTCCGTCCGTGTCTGCTATTCATCGCGTTCCCGCAAACTGAATTCCAGCTTCCACCGGCGGTTTTCGTCTCTGGCCACGCACCATAGCTCCAGGGTGCCGATTTCAGTCACTTTGCTCTGCAGCCAGACAGGTATCACATTGCCGCCCTGCTCGCCCTCGCATGCCGGTAACAAAGCCTCCATGGTCGTTACCTGCTCGATTTCACCATGCCAGTCGTCGACTATCTCGCCGATTTGATCCTTTTTCCGCACAGTCGAGGCCATAAGATGAAATACGGCGGGCTCACCCACAACCAGTCCAAATTCCTTTTCGTGAATTTCCGCCTCGGATCCTTCTTCCATGCCAAACGGGACCACGCACAGGGCTTTCATCGGTGTAGGAATGCCCGGAACGGTGGGCATGGCACTTTCAATGCCTATGTAGTAAGGGCGGGCGGCGCCGCCACGAATGCGTATGCCGCGACCGCGCCTGGCCAGACCGTAATAAGAGGCTCCGGCTGCAACGGCAAGGTCCAGGTTGGAGGAAGCCAATTGCCGTAGCTCCTTGTCCTCGTGCCAGTATTTCAAAACGTCCAGGATCCGGCGGCGAATGGATTCAGGCTTAAGTACCCCGCCATTGAAGAGCACTGCACTGGGGAAGGCTACATCGGAATTTGTGTCGCCAAGATTGGCTTCAATCTGACGACCTAGAAATCGCGCCAGGTGGCGTGTTATCGCCGGGTCCGATTCATACGGAAGGCCCATTTCACGCATGCCGACCCTTGGCTTCTCCTGCGGATAATCGCTGCTTTCGCACATCGGGAGAAAGCCTTCCAGAAGAACATTTTCTACTTCCGCTCGGGTCAATTCCGTTCTTATAGTGCCGCCGATCAGCGAAGAACCTCTTCCGAGGATGACCACCGGCTCGCTCTCCAACTGAGGATTCGCAAGAAGTCGCTCTTTGGCGGAGCGGCAGCTATACCAGAGACCACGAAATTGCCAGGCGTCCAGTTTAACTCCGCGCTGAGCCAATTTGGCTTGCAGCGTGTAAGCAAGTGTCAAATCCATATTGTCACCGCCCAAGAGAATGTGATCTCCTACCGCCACGCGTCTCAGAGTAAGCTCACCGTCTTCTTCGGTTACTTTAATGAGAGTCAGGTCCGTTGTTCCTCCACCAATATCGCACACCAGTATGGATTCCCCGACCCGCACCTGATTACGCCAGCCTTCCTTTTGAGCTTCCACCCACGCATAAAAGGCTGCCTGCGGCTCTTCAATCAGAGTCATATGCTCAATCCCTGCAGACTGTGCAGCCTTGACGGTGAGCTCTCTGGCTACCGCATCAAAAGAAGCGGGAACAGTCAGATAAATATCCTGCTTCTCAAACCGAGCATCCGGATCGTCGTCGGTCATTTGATGATTCCAGGCATCCACCAGATGACGAAGAAACATGGCGGAGGCTTCAACCGGTGATACCCGCTTTGAGTCCGGAGGGCTGTCCCACGGCAAAATCGGTTGAGTGCGATCCACTCCCGAATGGCAGAGCCAGGACTTGGCGGAGGAAACGAGTCGATTTGGTATTTCGGCCCCGCGCTTTCGGGCAAACTCGCCCACAACAGAGTCCGCTTCGGAATTCCAGGGCAGGTTCAAACTCCCTTGCGGGACGTCATGCGGACCGGGCAGGAAAAGAAAGGAAGGCAGCAGATTCAGTGTTTTCAATTCACCGGGACTGATAACTTGAGGCACCCGAAAAATATGGATCTGAGGCTCCCTATCTTCGCTCAATCGAGCCTCCGTATAAGCAAGTACGCTGTGGGTAGTACCCAGGTCGATTCCGATTATGTACTTAGGTTCGGACAATGGTAACTCCTCTTTTCAGATCTCTCATTCCACTTCCACTTCAGCGGGAGCCAATATCCAGTCCTTTTTTTGCTCCGATGTGGGCAGCGGAAGTCGGACTTGAGCGATGCGCCAGCCGCGATGCCTTAAAGTTCCCTGAAAAGGAGGGTCTCCAACGATGTTGCCCGTCAGCCGGATGGCCTTCGAGTCGAATCCGGGTGTGACGGCAACCTGGCTTCCCTCCTCTTCTTCAAAGATAGGATTAAGGTCGACGTATTCTGCGATGGCTTGTTGACAGCCTTGATGGATTGTTCTAACTGCTGCGCCAATCTGAGAGTCGTCGTATTGGCTCAGATCCTCTTTAAGAAAATCAATCAGCCGTCCTTCTCTTTGCAGCACTGCCAGCATCTGCACAGCCGCCTGCGGAGATGCCTGAACGTATTGCGGCTCTGTCGGAGCATGCGGTTCGGACTTTGTCGCCTTTTCCCCGGTTTCCGGTTTTTCCACAGATGGCGCAGCTGATGCCGCTCGTTGCACTCGATTGGCCAGGCCGCGACCTTGAAAAAGGACAAACAGCCAGAGCACGAAGGTAACAAGAGCTCCCATGCCGAACAAAACCGGCGCGAGGTAGCGTTGCATCTCCATCAGAAATTGATTCATATTGGCGAAGGCCAATCGGAGGTCTTCCGACAGGTTCTCTGCACCTGCTCCCAAAAAGGGACTCACCCACAGATGAAGTCCGGTAATGACTTGTTTTGTCAGATAATAGAGTATGGCGAGCAAAACAGCGTTCCAAAAAAAGCAGGTTAGAAATGACTGTATGGTCCAGATTTTTTTTGCCCGCATACTGCCTCCTGTAATCGCGACATATCCATAAAATGTGAACATCCGAATAGCCGACTCGCGTGATTTTCGTCGGCAGCCAATCTGTGGGAACAGGCGAGCTCAACGAGCGCGCCACGACATCTTAATATCAATTATAAGAACCGAAACTTTTTATCACATTCGCCGCTGCTATCCAAGTGGTGGAATTCACAAGAGCGGACGTCTGAGGCTAGCGACCCATAAACATCTGCAGTAGAAAAAAGTAACAGCACGAGGCGATCAGCAAGGCAATGGATGGCATCCAAAGAAAACGATAGACTGGTGCGAGGCTGGTTTGGAAATATTCGTTGGAAAGCAACAAGCAGAGGTGCAGCGGTGAAAGCAGCACGCCGACGAACCCGCTGGCAAGGGCCAGCATCATGTATGGCAGCATGAACTGCACCTCTCCCGACGCAGTGATCAGAGAAATAAGAATAGGGAAAGTTGTGCCGACAAAGGCGATGGTTATGCCGACAACTCCTCCCACAATGAAAGGCAGGAGTATGGCGATGGGCATCAGGGGGATATGCCAGCTGAGCAGTTCCTGGCTGATCATTTCCACAGCACGGCTGTCTTCCAGCATACCTTTGAAGACCAGGATGGCCGCTACCATGTAAAACATGCCCAGCAGTTGAGGCTGCCGTAAAATTCGCCATCGTTGTGCCAGCGAAAGATGGTTGGCATGCCACACCCATCCAATGGCCACCAAAAGAGAGAATATGAGGCCCAACTCTTTACTGATGCTGATTGCGTAAGGCTTGAGCAAAATAGTCAGTACTGCCCCGGAAGCCAAGCCCAGGCAAATTACGATAAGAATTGGCGACAGCTCCTTTACAAACGGCAAAAAGGGAGGCCTCGTCCGGCAATCTTGGCCGTTCGCAGAGATCTTTTGCGAGCTTGTCTTCATGCCTTTCAGCGGCCAGTATCCAAGAAGCAACGCTATGCTGGTCAGCGGAAAGAGGAAAACAACGAAAACCCACAGGTTCAGATTGGCCAGGGTCGTGGTTAGAAGCACCCCGGGATAAAGCGGCCACCAGTATTCCCAAATGTGGCGAAACCAGTAATTTATGAAGCTCAATTGGGCACTGTTGAAATTCAACCGGGTGCCCAGGGTTTTTACCATGGGAGCGGAAAATATGGCGCCCCCTGGCATGGGCAGAAGGCCGATGAGAGCCGGGAAGACAATGAGGTTGATCCTGGGCTGTGCTATCAGACCTCGATACCGATCCAGCAGCCGCTGCATCTGTCCGGCGACCTCCATGCTGTGGCTGAATACCAGAATCAGGCAGACCATTATGGTCAAAGAGAGGGTTTTGGGGTGAGTGATAGAGTGATAGACGGAAAACAACATGGATTTAAAGGTCAAATCAAAGAGCCAGCCCAGAATTACGGCGCCGAAAAAGAGGGCGTTTCCCAGAGAGACTTTCTTTCTAATGGCAAAAAGGATCAACAGAAAAACAAGCAGCACGCGAATAATGGCTGGAATCATAGAAAGCAATATGTTCCCCGTGAGCCCGTAGTAGAGCCGCTATCATCAAGGGCCAATGCGTTGAGTGTCAGGGATTTCAAAGGCGTAGGAAAAAACTAGGAGCTTGTCCGAGAATGCATCTTTTGTCATTTCGAACGGAGCGAAGCAAAGTGAGAAATCCGTAAAATCAGCTGCTTACAAGTGCAAGATTTCTCGCCTTCGGCTCGAAATGACAATTCTCGGACAGCCTCCTAGTCCGCAATCCTGTGGCCATCCAGTATTGTTTTTGCCCGAAAACAGTGCTCGAGTCTGCACCGATCTTTTGCCGAACAAGGTGGATGGTGCAGATGGGGAACGCGGGCCTCCGTTTTCATGGAAAGTGTCGAACGTCTATAGCAAAATTAACCGTCGGCTTCAAGTACTTGGGCTGATGCGTAGCTTTGTGAATATTGCGGGAGCGGCTTTTGACATACGATCTGCGCGATAGCTCTTTTGGGATTATCCTCAATTCCCTCAAAATGATGGATGACCTTCCACTCCCCGAACCAGTTGCGTAATTCACCTGGCTTCAACAGGAAGTCCGGATTGCGGGGTTTGCCGAATTTTGGCTGGATTATGGTGTAGGTTTCATAGATCAGGATACCCTCGTTTTTGAGAGCTTTTTTTATTGAGGGAATCAGAGGCCGATGGAGATAGCGAAAAACGATTATGCCGGCAAAATAGTTCGCGGGCAAAGGATTGAAGCCAGACTGCTCCAAATCGAGATGCCAGGTTTGGATTTCTACCCCCGCCTGTTTCGCACTCTTTCGGGCAAGCTCGAGCGAAGCGTGAGACGCGTCGCAGCAAATCACCTCGCGGCCCCTTCCGGCAAGTGAAATGCCGTTATGGCAATCTCCCGAAGCCAGGTCCAGCACAGGCCCGCTCGGCACTTGCTGCAAGAAGAGATAAGCGTATTGCCGCAGCAGTGGATCTGCCGTAAGACTTGATCCTTCTGCGCTTTTTCCCGGTTCTTTTGCCAATCTTTTCGACTCAGTTATGACGGAGCTACAGAGATTGCATCAGCTCCTCGGCTATTTGCAACGCTTTTGTCTCCAGAGCCTTGCTGAGGCGCCCCTCATGGACCAGAATGGACAACTTTTCGCGATCGATCATGACGGGCTGCTCTCCCGCCCGGCGAATCACGTCTACCTCAAGGTCCATATAGCGTGCGCCGTAAGGATATAGCTCGACGGCTGTGTTGATGTTGAAGTACTCTCCCTTCAAGGTTTTTTCTCTTGAAAAATAGGCGTGCCTGACGGACCATGAACCCTCACGGATTTCCGTAAGTCCATAGTCCCCTTTTTCAATGGGTAGATCGAGTCCGTCATAGCGTCCCGCCGAAAACGACCGCTTGAAGATGATATGATCCTCATCGGCCTCAACGATAATCCCTTCTCTTGGGCGTATTCGTCGACCGGTCGGCCTGATATGCTCCAATCTGAATACGCCGCCCCTTTCCAGCGGAAGCATGATCATTTCGCGAAATGATTGCTGCTCCAAGAGGGTCCTCCTCTCGGGATGCCTGGCCAGTGAATCTTCAAAGACGTCCAATTTGTGGCTGTCAATGACTCTCAGGCGGTGGTGCCGGAGCAGAGTAGAACATACTGCTGAACGGGCTTCATCCAAAGCACGTTTGGAATCCGCAGGGAATTCGATCATTGCTTTTACCAGATTATCCGGCTCTTCCAGAGTCTCGAGCTGCAAAAGAACAACATCGGTCAAATGTTCCTGCAGAAAGGTAAAAAACTGGGTTACTCGTTCCGGCTCCCCGATCAGCTCAATACCCTGACGATCGTTCTTGTCATGAATCTTCACATCGGCTGGTGCGTTATCCACTGCCAGCCCGAAACGCTCACAAATCTTCGGGGAAGGATCGACGACCGGATACTCGTGATCTAAAAGCAGCCTGGTTATAGCCGTACTATAACTGCCTCTGATCTTTACCCGAGGTGGCATGGCATAATCCTTTACAAGAAAAATATCATCCCAATTTCATAAACCTATCCCATCGATTGCCAGGCGTTTGTTATGCAGCCTCGATTCTACACCAAATATCTCGTTGACCAGCCAAAGATTTGTTTGCACATGATCGGTTGCCCGGGGGACACGATACTCGCTTGTTCCTTCTGCCAGGGCCGCGAATAAAATCAATTGATCAGCAAGGTGTCGATCGGTGGTAGCTTTGGTGGACAAATCTTCAAGCAGAAAGGTACACACAGCTTCAGCAATCGACTCGGAGCTCCTGCCCCGCTTGCCGGCCTGATCGGCTCCCAGAATACAACCGCCGCTGGTAATCGCCCAAAGAATCAACGCAGCCCCTCGTTGCACCGCGCTTGCATCATGTTGGATTTCAAAGCGCGGCACATAGCCTTGCTTTTTTAGAATCTCATTGCAGCGTCCGGCCATTCTTTCACTGACCTTTTCCTTGCTCAGGTGGGAGGAAAGAGAAATCCCACGAATCTCCAATACCTTCCCCTGTTCCAATAATATAACCGGTTTAAGCGGGATTTTGAGAGGCTGCACCGACATTCTAAGACAACCCTGGCCTTTCGGCACGTATCCCGGACGCACGATTTCCATCTCAACCACTGCGCCCATCCGGCGCAGCATCGGTAGTAGGACTTCTTGCATGTGAAAAGCGCTGGGTGCGAGATCCTGAAAGAGGCCGCCGTTGATTGAAAAGCTACACCCGCTTTCAGCATAGAGGGCCGGAGCGATCAAAGTAAAAGCCAGCATCGTGCTGGAACCCGCGGTGCCTATGTCCCAAACAAACTCACCGCCTCGGATTTTTCCCCCGGGCCAGTAAAAGATCTCTTTAGAATTCACTTGATCGCCCTCGAGACGTCCGGACGAAAGCTCGGCACAGGCGCGCAAGGCCATCAGGTGCTGAGGCCTGAGACCCGGTTTGTCGCGTTTGGCACGGATGTCATAAATGTGTAACGGTTGCCGCTTCAAAGTAGCAAGGGCTGCGGCGTATCGCAGCACCGTGCCGCTGCCCGAATGCTTGGATCCATCGATATGGAGCACGTTAGCCTCTAAGTCTACTGAGATTCCGAGGTGAGCCTTTAATTCGTCTTTGCTAAGTCATTCAACAATTTTACTATAAACATTTAAGTGCGACTTGGAAGGCTCTCAGCTTCCTATTGCCCCGATTTGTTCGCCCAAAAAATCATATAATTTTTGCCGATCGATGCCGAAATCGAGATCCAAGCGGGCTGTTAAAACAGTTGAGTGAAATTCTGCAGGAAAGCGGACCACGTCTTTTTCGGTCGTGATCAATAGGTCCGCCTTGTTTCTCTTGAGGCTTTCCAGCAGGAGACTGACTTCCTGCGGTGCATAAAAATGATGGTCTGGAAATGCAAATTGCTCTGCCACACGGATGCCGGCTGCGGTAATGGAGGAAAAAAAGGATTCCGGGCGAGCGATGCCGGCAAATGCAATTGCTTTTAGACCGTATAGAGTTGCCAGGGGTACTTCCTCGCCGTCGATACCGAATCTGAAGCCGGAAAGAACATGACGGCAACAGAATACCGATCTGTCCGGGAACAGCCGGCGCAAGGTCAATCGGGTTTCATTCGACTTCTTATTGTCATCTGCGCGAGTAAGGATAAAGGCGGCCGCTCTCTGCAAGCTATGGATCGGCTCTCGCAACGGACCGACGGGCAACAGGAAGCCGTTGCCGAAAGGATTGCTGCTGTCGAGCAATACCAGATCAAGATCGCGAAACAATGAAAAATGCTGGAAGCCGTCGTCTAGAATAAGGACGTCCGCTTTGCCCGATTGGATCGCTTTCTGTCCCGACAACCATCTCTCTCTCCCTATCCAGACCGGAGCCTCATTGAGCCTTCTTGCCAGCAAAACCGGTTCGTCGCCGAATTGAAAGGACTGGGAAAGCATGTCTCCTTGCTCAGGAGCTCGAGAAACAGTTCTATTTTGTCCGCCATAACCTCTACTGAGGATCGCAAATCGGAGTCCGTGACTTTGGAGGTATTCGGCAAGCCAGATGACAAAGGGTGTCTTGCCCGTTCCTCCGGCCACCAGATTCCCGATGCTTATCACGTAAGCGGGTAGATGGTTGCGGTGAAGTCCGGCTCGCCGCGCGTTGCGCTTTTGCAGGAAGCGATACAGCTCTGAGCTGAAAGATAAAAGGGGATAAAGCGCACTGCGGGATTGCACGAGCGAGCAGTCATACCATAAGCGCAGAAGCCAGGGACTCAAAAAGGAGCGTAATCTGGCTTCTGCGCGATGAAAGGATGAAACCTTAAGCTTTGCCGCATCTGACACTTAGTACAGCTCCACAGAATAAACTGTCTATCATTCCGGATCGTCAATTCCCCATGCGGTTGGCGGGAATCCGTTAGGATTGGCCGTTATAGTTACTTGTTTCCGCCAGTCTTAACATCTTTGCGCATTCTTGCAGCCAGTTCTTTTATTTCAGTTAGATCTCTCTGCATTGCACTCCATCCGTACCACAGGGCATAATCCGGGTTGGAATGAAAGGATCCTTGAAAGGTTCTCATGCGATGTTCGAGAAACATAACAAAGAGCTTTTGCTCGATCACCGTGGGTGCGTCGTGGAAGGTGAGTAAATCGGGGTAGGCGTATGGATAATTCTCCGGTTTTTGAATGATGTTGTCCTTGTACAAAGCGGCCACTATTTGAATTCCCTGTGCCATCAGGCGATCAGCCTCTTTGATCATGAGGTCGCCCTTTTCCAGCTCGGCTCTTGCAAAGTTTACAGAATGGCACTGTTTGCAAGCTCGCAGCATTTTGTCACGCTGCTCTTGCCAGCTTTCGGGGGTAAGGCGGGCGATTTTGGCGGCCTTGACCGCATCAAGTCGAGGAGTGGGCTCCCCATCAGGATTCAACACACCCAGCGCCATCAGAATAGCAGCTCGATCTGCCGCCCACTGTTGATCGTCCGGCATTGGCAGTCGCACCGCCAGGAAGCCCCAGGAGGTCATCACTCCATGATCCCCGTTCTGCATATGACAAGTCTGGCAGGTGGGTGCAGCGGCATTCTCGGGGAGCACTTTGCTTTGCTTCAAAAGAAACCGGACACCGTGCTTTGAGGACGAGTACATTTCCCACTGGGGATGATCGAATCCCATATGGCAGGTCTGACATGCCTGCGGAGCTGTGGCT
>JAVEVM010000747.1:0-3018 GCA_034005055.1 Desulforhabdus sp.
TTGAAAAACGCCGCATTTTGCTGCCACAGGTGGATCAACTGAGTTACTTCGAATCTCCAGTATGGATCGTTCTTCGTCCCCAGATTTTTTTGGACTTTACTTAAGTATTCATCCAGGATTTCATCCATCCTGGATAAAAGAATATCATCCATACTGCTGTAGTTTCGATAAAAAGTCTGTCTTGCAATCCCCGATTTTTCGGTCAGTTCCGTAATGCTGATCTCTGAATAATCCTTGGTTTCAAGGAGTTCCAATAAAGTTTCCAGGAGCCAGGCCCTGGTTCGTTTTGAGCGTTTATCGAGTTTCATAATATGCACCATTCATTGTATTTTTGCAGCATAAATTCTATTGGAGGGTGAGATCAACCCGACCAAACCGCATCGACAGCGGAAACACCTTCCTGTGAGGGCGCATCATTGTTCAGAAAGTACCGGGCCTCTCGAGAGAGACAAGCCTTTTTATATCATACTTGACAGCCACGGAAAAAAGATGTAAATTTGTGACATAGGTTACAAGTGTAACTTAAGTGTCATGTGTCATTTTTCTCCACGATCATTATAAAACAACATCTAGAAAAAAGAGAAGGAGAAAGCCATGGACGAAGATGCACAGTCCAAAAACTCATTGTATGGTCCCGAGCCGGAGATACCAGAAGCATCAATTTCGGACACCATTCACACCGAAATCCTGATCTGTGGCGCCGGGAATGCGGGGATGGTCGCCGCCATTGTAGCAGGGAAAAAGGGCGTAAAAACACTCGTCATCGAGAAGAACAATCGGGTGGGATTTATCAAACCCTATATGGGGGCTATTGATACGAAGGTCCAAAAAGCAGTTGGTGACAAAGCCAGGGTCGATAAAGAAGAGGTCATCCAGGAACTGCTAAATTACGGCACTAAATACACGGAAGAGCTTCAAATTTATGGTCCGGAACACAAGCGTTCAAAATACCAGGGCGCCAATCCGGTTAACGAAAAACTTATCCGGCTTTGGGCAGAAGAAAGCGGCCCAACCTTTGATTTTCTGGCTGAAGAGCTGGCAGAATACGATATCAAACACGTCGCTGAGTATGACACGGGCGATGGGTGCCACGGGGTATTCAAGGCTTATCCTGTGCATACGAAATTTCTCGTGCCCTTCCACAAAGGCGGACCTTTCGCTGTAGCGCATGCAGGTGTCTATGTATTAGAGCGATTTTTCGAAAAGAAGGCCAAAAGCAATGGCGCGAAATTCATGTTCAACACTGCCATGGTCAAACTCATCAAAGAGGGAAACCGGGTTGTTGGTGTGATTGCCAGGAAAAAGGATGGGGACTATATCCGGATATACGCCAGCAAGGGGGTCCTTCTTTGCACTGGCGGTTATGCCGGAAACGATGAATGGTTAGCCAAACTGAATCCTGAAGCTGTATCTGTGTCAACCCTTCGCTATTCACATAAAGGAAACACCGGCGATGGCATCAGAGCAGGCATTTGGGCCGGCGGAGTGAAGGATGAATTTCCGTCGGCTATGTTGTTCGATCGGGGAAGTACGGTGCCCGGCGGAAAATCAGGCCCTCCGCTTCGAACGGGTGGGTCTTTTGATTCATTTTTCTTTGGAAGCCAGCCCTTCCTGGAAGTCAACATGGATGGGAAGCGCTACTGCAGCGAATCGGTTCCCTACGATATCATTCTCCACCCCCTGCAAGACATGAAGAACGGTGTCGCCTGTATGATCTGGGATGCGAATTACTGGAAGCATGTCCAGAGTTTTCATACCATTGGTTGCTCCAGAATGGTGCGCAGCAAAAGCAAGCCGAAAACATTCGAGGGAATGGGGTGGTTTATGAATTTCGGCTTAAGCACCATGATGAGGCTGAAGGGACACATCCAGAAAGCAAGCACAATCGAAGGCCTGGCAGAGAAACTCCAGTTACCGGTGGAAGAATTTAAACGCACCGTCGAGCGGTACAACGAGATGGCAAGACTCGGCGAGGATAAGGATTTTGGCAAACCGGCCAAGGATCTGCTGCCTCTCGAAAAACCGCCTTATTATGGCGTTACCATTGCCGGCTGGCTGATCACCACCATGGATGGGCTGCGGATCGACGAAGATATGCAAGTTCTGGATACAGAGGGAAAGCCCATCGAAGGGCTCTATGCAGCAGGCGATGTCGCCGGCGGTTTCTTTGCCAACAATCTGTATCCCGAGCTGGTGGTAGGAGTAGCTGTTGGCAAGACGATCACTTTCGCCCGGCACGCAGTCCTTCATATGGCCGGGGCTCTTTAGTGACTATCTGTGAACCTGTGGCAATTCAATGAGAAGACACTCCCGGGGCCCCGAAGCCTGCTTTTGTCAATGATGTATCAGTAAAGCACTTCGCCTGGGAGTACGTCCGAAAGATTATGAAAAAACTGGGTCAAGCCTCGCTCGACCCAGTTTTTTGGGTTACGATTTCTTCAGGTGGGTTTATCGATGCAGCCCACCCTCATCAGCCACAAACGACCTCTGCCCGCTCCTATTCCGTCTGGTCAGAGAGCACAGCGGTCGGGCCAACACGTTTTACCGCCTCGATTCCGTCATCCCTGGACCGCTCTGATTTGTACATTTCGCTCGTGCCGATGATCTGGTGATTGGCGGCCTTCAAAACAAAATAAAACTGACCATTCGATGAGGTTCGCTTCTCATAACGAGCATCGTTGGATGAATTCTCTTTTACCGATTCAATGCCATTCAGGGCGCCGCTCTTGCTCACATATTGCTCGCTGTGCAAGATCGGCTCATTGTTCTCGGCAGTCAGATTGAAATAAAACTGGTTGTTTGTTGACTTTTTAAGTACGTACTGGGCCGGCATGGAGATCTCCATTTCTGGCTATGGTTGTTGACTGTGTTTTTGACGGAAATCCGCTAAAAATACTATAGCAGACTTTCGAAGGTGCTGTCAATAACGTTGACCATTGCCGGTTGGCGCGCTCAGCGATTCTGCTCGTACGCCTGCTGCAGCCAATCCAGTACCTCCGCATCCACCTCCTCCGGAGC
>JAVEVM010000748.1:0-3016 GCA_034005055.1 Desulforhabdus sp.
TCCCCGCAGAGGATTGTCCGCAGCAGCGGGCATTCCGAGGCGCCGAAGATCGCAGTGGACGGTAACGGGGCGGTCCATTTGGTATACGGCGAAAGTCCCGACGGCCCGTTGAAGCAGTATCACATCCGCTACGCGCATTCGGAGGCGGGGAAGGACGATTTTTCCGAGCCGGCCGAAATATCAGGCCGGCACTCCGAGGAGTTTGCCAGCGTGAATATTCCCTATCTGGATCTCGACGGCCGGAACAATCTATACGTTCTTTGGGAGATCTTCCCGGATGGGGGTATCCGCCCGCGGGGACTCGGATTGACCTATTCCATGGACGGTGGACGGAAGTTCGCCCCGCCCGTGATCGTCCCCGGCTCGCTTGATCCGGAGACCGGTTTCAGTGGAAGTCAGCAAGGATTGTACATGAAGAAGATCGCCGTAAACCGGAATGGGGATATCGTCATAGTAAACAGCACGTTCAAAGCGAATGAAGCCAGCAGCATATGGCTGATCCGCGGCCGGGTGAGCGGAACTGATTAATCTGGTACATGTTGGCAAAAGTTCTTCCATGTGGAAATATTCGTTTCGTGCCGTAGCATAGGCCCTTGTGGGCGTATCCCCAACGGGCACAAGGCCCTAGGCCGGTCAATGAGTGCCGACAATACCGATAGAATCGCCCCGTGGTTGCTTGTCGGGTTTATTCGCTGGTTATCAGTTATGCCGCTTGCAGTGGTACGCAGCTTCCGATGCCAGGGTATGTTTAACCCCAATTATGCCATCGATCGAATGGAAGAATATTCTAATTTTGGAGGGCTCCCTAGGCTCAACATCCCCTCAGCTCTTCGGGGACAATTCGATGTGTGTCTACGGGACAAACCGGTACCCGTTAGTGCACATGGACTTTGGATGAAGTGGCTACGCTCTCGGAGGGTCTTTGTCCGGGGGTAGGCTTAAAGATAAATTTACAGCTTGGTTGTCGGTATCCATCGCATTTCCGAGAGTCGCCCCAAAGTGATGAAAAACTCCTTGAAAAATCGATGGCCTTATAAACATATCATGCGAAAACATGTTACCATTCCGAGAGACCTAAGCCTAACAGGGTTGACTGCAGATCCCTTATGCAGAAGATCCGATTCCATTCGAGTCTTTCAAGCTGCTGCAACAGAACGGGGCAATTTCTTTGGACGACTAGTGGGAAAAAAGAAACAGCAGAAGGAGGACAGAAATTGTATTACGTAATGAACAAAATGGGTTCTATCCTTCAACTCGAGCGGTTTTTTGAAGACTTGATGCACTATGGCATCGTCTTTGTCGGCGAGGCTCACGACTCTCGAGAATCCCACGAAGCCGAGCTTGCTATTCTTGAAGGACTCTCAGAACGTGACTCGGAGCTAGTCCTGGCCCTGGAGATGTTCGACCGCGATGTTCAAGATGCGGTTGACGACTACCTAAGGGGAATTATTTCTGAGGAAAAGTTCCTTGAGCTGTCCCATCCCTGGCATAATTATCAGAAGGATTACAGACCCCTCGTTGAGCTGGCAAAGGCGCAGGGGATGCAGGTGATCGCAGCCAATGTGCCGCGCAGGGTAGCTGCAAAGGTTGCCAAAGCGAACACGGTTTCGTCTGAGATACTCGGAGCGGATAGCAAATACGTTCCGGACATCGTACATTTTGATTCAGCAGAATACCGGCATCGCTTCGCTGGAACGATGGCGGGAATGGCCTCTTCAGCTCCCATGAAGAGCAAAAATGTCGACGGGCTCTATAAAGCTCAGGTTGTCAAGGACGCTGTGATGGCAGCTTCTCTTGAGCCTTTCTTGGGCCGCCGGATCTTATTCTGTTGTGGTCATTTTCATTGCGATTACCACCTCGGCATACCCTACCAACTCCACATGAACCATCCCGAGCTCAGGATCGCAGTTTTGACCTTTGCATCACATCTTGAACATCTGCCCATGACAGAGCGCTCTCAGGTCGGAGACTATATCTGGATCGTGGAATAGGCTGTCAAGAATCAAGCGAAGCCCTGGTTTTGGACAAAAATCAGCATCTCCGTCTGCGGCGCCGGAGCTCCATTTGGATGTGGAAATTGTGGAATAAAAAACCGCCTTTCCAGCAGGAAAGATGGTATCTTGCGGGCGTGGGGTGAGTGATCGGACTTGAACCGACAGCCTCTGGGGCCACAACCCAGTGCTCTAACCTATTGAGCTACACCCACCACAGTTCGAATGCGAGTATCAACTAACATGCTCTTGTTCAAACTTCAAGCAAAAACTCAGGGAGCGCCGGTCTCTGCGAGCTGCTTAATGCGTTGTAGAAAGCGGTTCTGAGCAGGCTCATTTTGTCTTGATAAGTGATTTCCGGAAGTGCGGGGAAACAGCATGAGCACATAGCATAAGTATTTTGGTGTTGTTGAGCTTCGATGGCAAATTGCTACAGCTTCCCCACATCAAGAATCGATTAAGGATGCCAATAGATAAATTGACAGTTTGAACCCTTTCCGATAGCATTTTATAATTCTTTCTAGACCGGCGCTCGCAATGGATTCGAACCTTCACATAGGACTGGCTGAAATGATCATCGGACTTGATGTTGGTGGCACCCATACAGACGTGGTACTTATCGGCAAAGACTGCATTCTTCGCCAGGTTAAGGTGCCTACGAATCGGCTCAATTTGTTGGAGAGTGTATGGAGTGGACTTGAAGAGGTGACTAAAGACGTTTCGCCCCGGGATATCCGCAGAGCGGTCCTAAGTACGACCCTCACCACCAATGCGATCGCCGAAAAGAAGCTCATCCCCACCGGCATGATTGTCACAAGCGGGCCCGGCGTAGACCCTGAGCTCTTTCGCACCAATGATCATTACTATCACGTTGCGGGCTCTATCGACCATCGAGGTCGCGAGATCCAGCCCGTCGATCGAATGGAAATTGAGGCGGTGGCGTCCAGGATGCGCTCAGAGGGCATTCGTCTGGTTGGTGTAGTGGGAAAGTTCTCAATTCGAAATCCCGAACATGAGATGCAAAT
>JAVEVM010000749.1:0-3013 GCA_034005055.1 Desulforhabdus sp.
TGCCGGTCGGTGCTTGAGTTTGCAGAAAAGCAAGAGCAGTCCGTGCCCTGCCCACCCAGGGCATGGAACCTGAGAGGTAGCAAATGGAAAATTGGGATCGGAAAAGAGGTCGATAGTGGCACGGGTTAATAGCGAAGAGCGTGCTCGGTATGTAGCGGAAACATGCGGAACTGACGGGTGGCATTACATCATCGGATTTGAGTTCGATAAAGCAGAAGATATTTCTGATTTGGCAAAAGCTCTAAATCCGCCGCAACCCCTTATCTCACAAAAGGTAGGAAGAAATGACCCGTGCCCGTGTGTGGGAAGCAATACAAGAAGTGCTGCGGGGCAGCGTAAACTAAGAGTTGCAATGCCCTAACCATTCAAGCGGACGGCGGGGGACGTCCTCTTCTTCTCCATTGGCCCGCCGCCACTTGATTTTTCCGTTGGGCCGGCCCGGTCTTTTGCCGCGTCTTTGGAGAATTACTGTGAAATTCTCAGAACTGGTTAGATTACTTGAAGCGAATGGGTTCAGGATAATCAAAGAAAAGGGATCAATACGATATTATGGGGAAACCCGGATGGGACAGGCTCATACGCGTAGACTATCATGGGACAAAGGAGGTTCCCACGGGAACATGCTTCTCTATTTTAGAAGCGGCCGGGATCAAATATCCA
Organism: Desulforhabdus sp.; assembly: GCA_034005055.1. Taxonomy (GTDB): domain Bacteria; phylum Desulfobacterota; class Syntrophobacteria; order Syntrophobacterales; family Syntrophobacteraceae; genus Desulfoferrobacter. The sequence goes on from JAVEVM010000749.1 coordinate 661, forward strand.
TAAGGAGAGTATGACAATGATCGATCTGCCCTATTCACTTATTATCGAAGCCACGGAGGAGTCCGACTATTTCGGTTTTTACTCTCCGGACCTGGAGGGTTTTGCAGGCATTGGACATTCGATAGAAGACTGCATCTATAAGGCAAAGTGGGGGATGAGGGAACACGTTGCTCTGCTCAGAGAACAAGGGCTTCCAGTTCCACCCATCAACTCTGACCCCAGGATCGTCATAGAAAACGAGAAGAAGCTTGCAGTTGCTTGAGATATTCAGGTTTGTCCATGGCCCAAGCAATGAACCGGACGGCGGGACCACGTGTGTCGTTTTGGCTGTCGTTTCTTGGCCCGCCGCGGGTTATTGCCATTGTTCGCCGACAGAATGAAAGGGAACGTGACGATGACGATCAACTTCGAATGCAAGAAGTGCCACAGTGAATTCGATTTGCTCTTGACTCATTTATAATCTGAGACGAACTGGATGACCGCAGTTACGGGGGGGCACTCTCGGCAGGCGCTTGAACTAATGAGTCAAGAGCAGATTTGACCCCTTGACAAACCGCCCTTTTTGTCCGTTTTTTCGCTTCCTCGATACCTTATTTGCCAATCCCTGCCACAATTTTGTCTTGAGCACATTCACAAAAAGACACATAATCCCATCCCATGGATGTGCCGCCCCACGCGAAAACTCCATATCACACTCTTTAACCATTTTTCCCGAATCCACCATCGCGTGGGCAGCGGTTCAGTTCAACTTGACTTTTTGCATCGGCTACGCGCCGCAAAAACTCTTATTCGTTATGTGTAAAAAGGAGTGGATAAATATGAAAAAACACTTAGAGAAAAAAAACTGACTCATCGTGGATTGACGTGAAAAACGCTCTCTGTCATTCCGAGGCGAAAGCCGAGGAATCCTGATTTTGGTGGCATTTCAACAAGATTCCTCGCTTCGCTCGGAATGACCCCAACCTGATGACAAAACCTCTTCACGGAAATCCGCGATGAGCCAAAAAAGATAACGAGAAACAGACGCCAATATCAAAAGCTCAAACCCTGGATGACTCTGGATGAAGCACTCCTTCAGAAAATCCGGATTATCCTTCCCTGACTTGCCGATCTTCTTGCAGCCGGTGGGGCTGATTTACCAAACGTTGTGATTTTTCGTCTCCGAAACATGCGTCCCGAGCATGTTATAACCGCAGGCACCGACGTAGCGGCCATCTTCTCCAAAACCGGTGCAAGTCGATTCTCTGCCAAAAAAATGAATATTTTCTTGAGCTGGTTCTCCCCTCCAAGAATCCCCTGGGAGCGAATAAACACACCATTTGCCAATGTGGTGAAAGCTGCCGCAGACACGAATGACTCCTCCTTTCCCAGGATTTTTGCCGCAAGCATGCGGACCTGAGCGCTCCGGCGCCTGCGGCAATTATTCGGGCCGGGAAGCCTTATCCGAAGAGTCTGTTGACGACCTCGTCGCACCTTATTACATGAGCGTACAACGAACCCAAAGCAGCCATAGAGACTGCATGCACATAATCGGCAGAGATCTCGCTGCCTTCAAAAGTGAGGCTTCGTGTTGCACAGGCGTCATGGGCCACAATACACAGATAGCCCAGCTCAAACGCCGCCTTTACGGTTGCACTGACACACATATGCGACATCATTCCACAGATAACGAGCTGTTTGATACCACCTTTCTGAAGAGTGTTCTCCAATTCAGTTGACCTGAAACTGTTTGGAAAGTTTTTTTGAATGACGATTTCATTTTCACGGGGTGCGACACTTTCATGAAAGTTGACGCCGTCAGTGCCGGTCAAAAAGAATCCAGCGCCTTCACGAATCGATATGTGTTGAACGTGAATTACGGGAAACTCCTGCCTTCTAAAATCTGCAAGCAGACGACCAGCCGCTTTGCCGGCTTCATTAGCCCGGGTAAGCTCCATCCGTCCGCCGGGAAAGTAATCCTTTTGTACGTCAATAAGAAGCAATGCTGTCTTCATTGGTTGACTCCTCGTCCTTTAGGACTTGAGATTCTTGTTTGTGGATGTCCGGTAAGAAAAATTCTACCGGCCGGTCCTAAATGGCCTCTCATAGACCGGAAGTGATATCTTCGGCATGACCATCAGTCCCTCTTTATCCCTAAAATCGAGGGAATTTCAGCAAGATTGGAAATTTCGACATCAGGGCTTCCGGGAAGGATCTCCCTTTCCTGTCCATAGCGATTGCACCATGTCACTTTCATTCCGAACGTGGAAGCGCCATGAGCATCCCATGCGTTGGAGGAGACGAAACATATGGCCTGAGGCTCCAGAGAAAGTGAATCGACGGCGATCTGGTAGACAGATGGGTGAGGTTTATA
>JAVEVM010000750.1:0-3012 GCA_034005055.1 Desulforhabdus sp.
TGGCGGCAACGAACACGCCGACCAGCACACTAAGGATGGACCACAAATGCAGTGTAACGCACCCGCTTTAGGATAGCGCTGGGCAAGAAAACTTCTCGGCAGCCCAAAAGAAGAATTGTTGTTCTCAAAAGGCGCTCATCTCTTCGATCCCATGAATATCAACTGTAATTCCCATCGGCATATTCCAGGCAACTGGCAAAAGAGCATCGCTCTGCCAAAAAGCAGTTTTTGCCAGTCGAGCTGCATCTCCTGCATACACAGATCATGCTGCCCTAGAGTAATTTATCTGACAGGCGAGTCATAAATAAACCGGAAACTAAATAATGACAGAGTAAGTACCATATGAAAAAAGCAGAGCGTCTGTCAATATACAGATTTTTGTGATAAAAGGTCGCTGATTTAGTCTTTTGAGAGGATTTTGATGACGGCTTTCCATATTTTCAAATAATGTTATGAATCGTCTTTACGAACCGCAGGGTAGTTTGATGAAGAAGTTTCATATCTTTACTGCTGCAGCCGGTATAGCGTTGCTCTTTTTCCTGATCTGGAAAATCGGCTTTAATGCCCTATGGCATGAGCTTACATTGCTGGGCTGGGGCCTTGTGATTTTAATTTTGATCGAAGGGGTAGCGGATATATTCCATGCCCTCGGCTGGAAATACTGCCTTAGCGGTCCCCACCGCTCGCTGCCCTTTATGCGCATCTTCCGAATTCGACTGGCCGGCTTTGCCATAAATCACCTGACTCCCACAGCCAGTTTAGGTGGAGAAGTGACCAAAGGAGCCCTGCTTTCTCTGGACAACAAAGGAGCGGAAGCGATCACGGGAGTCTTGATAGGTAAACTTGCATTTGCCACTTCTCAACTTCTTTTCGTCGCCTGTGGATCAATCCTGGTTCTTTCTCGGATTCAGCTGCCGATTGCATTGTGGGTCGGCATGCTGGTGAGCAGCGGCCTGTTGGCCCTCGGCATAGCCGGATTTTTGCTGGTGCAAATGTATGGTAAACTGGGCGCCCTGATTCGCTGGCTGGTAGCACGGCGAATCGGCGGCAAAATGCTGCGGAAAGCCAGCCATGAAGTCAGTGAGGTTGATGATGCTCTCAGGCTGTTTTATCAGCAATACCCGACAAGTTTGCCCTTGTCCATTTTCTGGCACATGGTAGGATTTGGGGTCGGCATTGTCAAAACCTGGTATTTTCTTTATTTGCTGGGCGATGGTGCTTCGGTAGCGGTTGCCGCCGGTATATGGTTTTTGGGGACATGGTTCGATCTCCTGGTTTTCGCAGTGCCGATCGGCATCGGGGTGCAGGAGGGAACCAGAATAATCGCTTTTAAGGCTTTGGGATTCGATTTGATCGCAGGTATGACCTATGGTGTTACATTGCGCTTGGAACAGATTTTTTGGGCCGCGTTCGGCCTGCTGAACTACGCTCTTCTGTTGGCTGGAAATAAACAGAGGAGCTTATTGCTGAAGAAAGAGGTTGAGCCTGCTCGCTCTTGAGATGCAGCAGGGAGCGGGAATGATGAATATCACATGTCTGATTATTATTAGAGTATAATTCGGTTCGGAATTTAAAACGGAGTAACCGATTTGGATAGTCAAATGAATCCGGTTCAATTTTTGTTGAAGAGAATTCTCGTTATCGTCACTTGGCGGCCGGCGTTGACCGTTATACTGGCTTTCGCTCTGGCGATTCTTTCTACCTTATATACCGCGAGGAATCTTGACTTTGAAACCAGCCAAAGGGATCTCATTTCGCCGGAGCATCACCTGGTTAAACTGGCTGAGACGATCGATCAATTCGATGATGTCGACAATTTCATAGTGACCATTGAAAACTCGAATACGTCGCGCGCTCTGGATTTTCTCCGCGTCCTGATTTCGAAGCTGGAGAGCGACAAAGAACATATCGCAGGGGTATTCTACCGAATAGATCCGAATGAGCTGCGCAGATGGGCATTGCTCTATCCCGATCACAAGGATCTATTGACACTCCGCAATAAATTGCAGGAACATCAAGATTTTATCCGAGATCTGGCGAGCTCGCCTCAGCTGACGAACTTCTTTCAGCTCATAAACAATGAGATTGCGTCGGCAATGGTGGGGGAGTTGTTTACCGGATTCTTAAAGGATGAAAACGGAAAAGATGAAGAAGAGCCTTTCGATCTAAGCTTCTTAATCAGCAGCTTGAACAGCATTGATCATTTTTTGAACGGTGAAGCCTTTAAGTCCCCGTGGGGCTCTCTTTTTGCCGACGGTTCCTGGGAAGAGGAGACCGAAGGCTACTTCTGGACGGAAAATAAGCGCTATCTGTTGGTTTTTGTCACACCTGTGGAGAAAGGGGAAGGCTTCAACAACGCCCAGGAATCGCTCGAAGCATTGCGGGCGATCGTGGCCGAAGTGCGCAGCCAGATGCCCGATGTCCAAGCTGGGGTCACAGGGCGCGAAGCCATGAATGTGGATGAGATGACATCCTCTTTTGAGGATATGAGCGTCGCTACCATGATCTCTTTGGTCGGGTTGGCTTTCTTGTTGACTATCTTTTGGAAAGGGGTTCGCCGGCCGTTGTTCCAGATGACGAACTCGGTGACTTCGTTAGTCCTGACCTTTGGATTGACCACGCTTGTTGTCGGCCATCTGAATATTCTTTCCATCGTTTTTGCACCAATGATGGTCGGCTTGGGTGATGATTACGGTGTGCATTGGTTGTCCCGCTATAGAGAAGAGGTCAAAGGGTCGCGATCTTCTCGCAGGGAAGCTATTCAGGCAACCATGGTCAAATTAGGACCGGGGATTATTTTGGCCGGAATCACTGCGGCACTTTCATTCTTCCCACTTGTTTTGACCGGTTTTAAGGGTCTGGCCGAACTCGGTATAATCAGTGCGATGGGCATGATCGTGACCACGATTACAACCCTCATTGTGCTTCCCCCCCTCACGCTGATGTTTGACAGGCCGAAGCCGCAGGAACAGATTACTCATGTCGATAATCGGGCTCTTTTTGCCATGAGCA
>JAVEVM010000751.1:0-3005 GCA_034005055.1 Desulforhabdus sp.
TGGCGTTGCGGATCTGCTGGTTCGCCCGCTGAATGTCGACAGATCTGGATGCAGATATGAGCTGATCGATCTGCACCCCACGCTGGACCGCCTTGAACTTTTTGCGTACCGCCTGCGCCCGCTTGTCGAAGGCCTTGAGATCCTCGACGGTGAAAGGTGTTCCGTCGGGCCGCACCCCGAACAGCAGATCCAGCGGCGCCCCGTTGGCCAGGTGCCGGCGCATGACGGCCGGCGTAAGAGTGCCGGTCGCCTCGCGGCGCTTGAACATTGAGGCCTGGCGGATCTTGTTGAACAGCCGTTCGAACGCCTTGAATTCTGCCTGTGTCGAATTAGCCATTCAGCGCGGCCTCCCGGTCGGTCCAATACTTGATCCGCTGGCGAACCCACACCAGAGGCGGCAGGTACAGCACTTCGCCCACCGCAAGCGGTTCCCTGTAATTGTCCATGCCGGACACGACCAGTACCACCCATTTGAGTTCGTCGGTGCCGTACTCGCGATAGGCCACCAGTTCGGGCATGAGTCTTTCATCGGGTTGAATCGTGTGCTCGATCCATCCCGTGGTTTGGTTTTCAGCGCCGTCACGGACCTCGCGGTACAGCTCGCCCCGGATCAGATCGTCAGTGATGTTGTATGGGCTCAGTCGGTTCATGTTTTTCCTGCAAAGTCATAAAGAAAGCTTTACACCAAATCACAATTCAATCAAGTTCGATTTCTCCGCCACTCGGCCCTGTCCTCGACACGACGCATGGTTGATCCAATCGTGATGTCCTCAAAACTGGTCAATGGGTTTTCGTTTCGCTCCTCTGCCAGCCATCTACCCAGCATGTCATCCAGGTATCGATCAGAAACCGGCTCGATCATGGCGCCGACGACACAAAGCAGGATGGACCGGTGCCCAGTGTTGACCGCTGCCCAGTTGATCGAATAAACCGCCCTACCCTTTTCATCCTGTCCCTTTTCAATCTTCTGCCCTTCCGCCCCGGACCGGATCAGGTATTGCTGGAACTCTTTGGCCACCACGATATGGCCCATTTCCAGCATGGGAAAATACCAGTCCAATGCCACGTAAAGGTTGGAACGCCCTGTTTCGCCGTCGGTGTCCTCCAGGTTGAACTGGGATCCGTACTTGGCGATATGGTCGGTCTTTTCCTCGACTACGCAGACATAGCCGTCCTTGCGCTTGGACTCGATCTCTTCGATCAAAGGATCTTTCCAAGCCCCAAACAGCCCCTGAAGGCGGACCACATGCGTTATAATCAGCGCTTCGCCGTCATAGACCGCATAGGCCTTGTGTTTTTGGAGGCCGGCCAGCGAGACGGCCATTATCTTGATAGGTTCGGTCATTTATTTTTCTTGTCATTGCAATTGCAATGGATCCTATTGCAATTGCAAATCGTCTTAGCTGCGTTGATTCTCATCCGCAAATTCCACCCAGCCGGCCGTCAGAAAACTTTTGCGGTCTGAAAACTCGGCCTGCTTGCCGTCGTTCCACTGTGACACCGGGCGCAAGTAGCCCACCACCCGGCTGTAGACTTCGCATTCCCTGAAGTTGCGCAACACAGGGTCTTTTTGGTAGCAGTCATCGCACTTGAGATAGTAATCGCCAGAGCCCTTTTCCGGCTCGTAAACCGCTCCGCCAAAGATCATGTATCCTTCGGTAATTTTCCGGACAGTAACCGTCACCGTCTCTTTGCAGTCGTGACAGACACCGCCAATCCGGATCTCGTCATTTTCCTTTTTACCCTCAAACAGCTCGCTAATTCGCTTCATTTCCATCAGTTTTCTCCTTCTAAAATTTCCGAAGCCCATTTCACCATCTCGTCGTCAGTATGGGCGTCGGCCTCGAACGGAATGTAATCGACCAAAAAAAAGAACGCATGGGCGTCAAACCGGTCCGGTGACTTGATCCCCTCGGACCGCATCCGCTCCTTGGGCCAGATCTTGTACCGACCCCGTTCATCCAGTTCGTAAGGAATCCTTGATCCCTGTTCGACGATCTTTTTCCCCGGAGCCGGCCGCAGCCGCTCCTCGAAAACGGCCTCGCGCACCTTCACCGAAGCATAGGCGCGCTGATTGAAATAGCGTTTCTGATCCGCTTTGGAGTGCGGCGGAAGGCCCCAATGGATGTGCTCTACAGTCACTCCCAGCTCTTCGAGTTCCAGAATAACTGTCCGCCCTGCCCCGTCGCCGTCAACGGCTATCGTGACCGACGGCAGTTCCTGGATCCGCTGATAGATCCGGCGCGCAAACGCCTTTTCGTTGAGGTCGGCAAAGGCCTGTTCCTCGACCACCTCCACCTTGCGCTTTTCGTTGTAGCCGGACACACGGCCAACTTCCCAAACCGATTCGTCACGATGTAGGCCCTCGGCCACGTCGACGGTCATCACCCAGCCCCATGCTTCATCGTGTTCTATAACCGCGTCCTGGGCCTGCTCGATCCAGCGCGCCGGGATCAAAAAGCCCGACAGGTTATCCGGAAATTTGCCCAGCACCTTGATCTGGTATTCGGGCGAGTGATGTCCGCCGTACTCGATGAGCTTTTCTTTGATGAAAGCCTTATCGACCAGGGGGCTCTCTTCGGCGTTGAGATGGAATGAATCGTAGATGTCTTGTAATTTTCCGAACGCATCGGCAAAATGCCCCACGGTCCGGGTCGGCTGGGAAATCATCAGATAGCGGTTGTCCTTGCCCTCGGTCAGTGCGCCGCGCAACACGCCATGAATCTCATCGGCCACGCCCGAGGCCTCATCCACAATCACGATGTAGTGCTTATTGTGCTGGCCCGCGATGTTTTCCGCCGCGCCGCGGCTGGCCGTTTTGGGCAAAGCATACCAGGAATCTTTGTGGTCGCGGTGAAAGTAAAGCCGCGCCTTTTTGACGAAAAGTCCATTCATCCATGGCCTTTTTCGCTCCACGTCGGCCATCACCATGTCCAGGTATTTCCAGACCACGGATCTGACCTGCGTGATATTTGTGGCTGTCAAAAGAGCGTTGGAAAACGGAT
>JAVEVM010000752.1:0-3002 GCA_034005055.1 Desulforhabdus sp.
GATCCACTAAAGGGAGGCCACTGCCGCTGTTCACCTCCCCGTTAAGAATTATGCCCGTTATCCCCCCAATCCTGCATGAAGCCATTTTCAAGCCCCGAATGGATCAGGGCCTGAAATGCTTCCCGATATTCGGCGGCAGATGGCTTGCGATCTAGAGGAGGTGAGCGCAGCGCCTGGTGAGCGGGAAAGTACTGGCTCATCAGGCTGATCCACACGCTCGAGCCCATTTCCTTTGCCAGAAAATTGAGACATTGATGCGTACCGGAAAGATTTGCCGGAAGCACCATATGGCGCACCAGCAAACCGCGACGAGCAATCCCCTGTTGGTCTACCTGAAGCGCTCCCACCTGCCGCCACATTTCGAGAAGTGCCGGCCGGTTATAGATTACATAATCTTTTCTTTGGGAACAGAATTCCGCGGCCCTGCCGTCGGCATACTTGATGTCGGGTAGATAGATGTCCACCAAGCCATCAAGGAGCCGCAATATTTCGGTGCGCTCATAGCCGCTGGTATTATAGACTATAGGAACGGATAATCCCTGCGTCGCTGCAAGCATGATGGCTGCAGCCACAGCCGGTATTTGATGAGTTGCAGTCACCAGATTAATATTATGAGCCCCCCTTTGCTGCAACTTCAGCATCCCATCCGCCAATTGTTCCACACTGATATACCGTCCCACTCCCAATTGACTGATCGGATAATTCTGGCAGAACAAACATTTGAGAGTGCAGCCCGAAAAGAAGATCGTTCCCGAACCCTGGGTACCCGATATGGGCGGCTCTTCCCAGGGATGTATGCTCATGGCTGCAACTTTGGGTCTGGCGTCGACTCCGCACGCCCCGACTTTGCCTTTAAGGCGGTCGGCGCCGCATTGCCTCGGACACAAAACGCATTTCGCCAAAATTCGTTCCAAAATGCGCACCCTGTCGCTGAGGCAACCCTCATCGAGAAGTCTCAGATAACCAGGGCATTCCTCTGATTCGATCATTGCTTCTTGTTTTGCTGCTGCTTGATTGTCCTGCACCAAACTGAAGATGGTGGGAAGGCTGGTAGAACGGCTTTCAATCAGATTATGAGACTCGGTCATCTTTGGCTGCATCTCAGCAAGCGGTTTTTCCGAGCCCTCTAAGTGCTTAAAGAGGAAGAGATCTTTTTTGTCAATTCCTGGAGGTCCGCAATGCGCAACGGTTTTTGCACGAAAGCGAACGCCCCTTTCTGCATAGCCTCCTTGCGGGTGTCATCAAATCCGCCTCCGCTCATCATAACGATGCGAATTTCCGGTCTCAGCTCCTTTGCTCTGCACAGTAAATCAATCCCGTTCAGCCCCGGCATTCGAACATCTACAAAAACCGCATCGTAGTCGCCCTTTTCAATCGAGTGCAGGCCGGCTAATCCGTCTTGCTCGCCTTCTGCGTGATGACCAAGGCGTTTGAGGATAGCCAGCAAAGGGTAACGAACAATCTCTTCATCATCGACTACGAGCAACTTTAAAGCTCTGCTCATGCGCTCCTTCCCTTTCTTGCCGCTTGAATACACAGGAAACACGGCTCTTGATTATATCTTCCCCTTCCGGCGATGGGAACTGGAGATTTCCGTAAACCCATGAATAGTCGCCCGACTCGGACCTCAATTTGAAATCCGGATTCAAGGAACCGAATAAAAAACATCACAAAAAGGCCGTCAAAAATAAGGAAAATGCACCACATCTTTGTGCCGATATACATGGGTCAGCATCTCTAAGGATTGCCAGAAGGGAGGTGGGCCATGGTAGTTGAATCACCAAGAATTAACAAAGAAGACGTTAGGGAAATGATCGAAGCCCCGATGTCACTATCATCGATGTTCGACAGGAAGAACATTGGCAGAAAAGCAACGAAAAGATTCAGTGCAGCATCCGCGAAGAACCGGACGAGATCGATTCGTGGGCGAGGAAATATGCAAAAGAGAAGACAGTGATTCTCTATTGCGCCTGACCGAATGAAGGTACCAGCGCCGGTGCGGCGCGGAAGCTTATCGATATGGGGTTCAAGAAGATATTCGCCCTTAGAGAGGGCTGGCAGGGATGGTCGCAAGCAGGTTTTCCTGTGGAAGCAAAGGATGTGAGTGCGTGCTTTGCCGAACAACGCAAGAGGGCCGCTTCACAACCACTTGAGGCCCATCCGGCATAGCCGGCATCTCTGACCTAACAAAGGACCCTCGTCAAACGAGGGTCCATCCCCTCATCCAGGCCACCCCGTTCACTTTCGGCGGTGGCGCACGACTTCAATAATCCAACTGTCACAGCGCCACCACAAGGCCCTTCTCTTTTAGGTACTCCTTCACCTGCCGAATGCTGAGAGTGCGATAATGAAAAACCGATGCCGCCAGCAGGATTTCCGCTCCCCCTTCGACGACTCCCTGGTAAAAGTGCTCCAGGGTGCCCGCCCCTCCGGAAGCGATGATTGGCAGAGTGACGGCAGCGGAAATGGCTCGGGTGAATTCCAGGTCGTAACCCTTTTGGGTACCGTCACCATCCATGCTGGTGGGAAGAAGGACCCCTGCACCCAATTGCTGACATTCTTTCGCCCATTGCACCGCATCTTTGCCCACCGGCTTGGTGCCGCCCGAAACTACCAGCTCAAATCCTGACGGCATGCTGCTGTTTCGCTTGCCGTCGATGGCAACCGTCACCCGCTCGGAACCGAAGGCTCTGGCAGCCTCCTCAATCAATTTCGGATTGCGCACGGCGGCGCTGTTCATAGAGACCTTGTCGGCTCCCGCGGCCAAAACATCTTCGATGTCCTGCAGGGTGGAAATCCCACCGCCCATGGTGAGGGGAATGGTAATGACCGATGACACATTCTTCACCGATTCCAGGCGGGTTTTCCGGTTTTCCAGCGTTGCAGCGATGTCGAGCATGGCCAGCTCATCGGCTCCTTCCCTTTCATAAAAGGCGGCGTTTTCCACCGGGTCCCCGGCATCTTTGAGGTTCACAAAGTTGATCCCCTTCACCACGCGGCCG
>JAVEVM010000009.1:0-13879 GCA_034005055.1 Desulforhabdus sp.
TTTTTGACTGTGCTGAACTGCTGGCCAAACAGCCTCTTCCATCGGGAAGGCGACTGACAGTGGTGACGAATGCGGGCGGTCCCGGTGTAATGGCGGCCGATGCAATTTCGGAGTACGGTCTGGAACTTTCCCCGATGAGCCAGAATACCATTAAAAACTTGAATGACATACTCCCGCCCCACTGGAGCCGCGGGAACCCTATCGATATTCTCGGGGATGCCACATCCGAGCGGTATGTGAAAGTGATCAGATGCTGTCTTGAAGACAAGAATATCGACGGCATGCTGGTCATCGTGAATCCGCAGGCAATGACAAATCCCTCAGAAATCGCCCGCAGAATCGGAGAAGGCCTGAGGCAGCGCCCCTATCCGGTATTTGCCGCCTTCATGGGCGCAGGCGAGGTCGAAGAGGGCAGGAGCATTATGAACAATGAAAATATCCCGACCTACGATACGCCGGAACGGGCCGTCAGATCCTTTTCTTTTCTGATTGACTACGCCCGGAATCTGGCAACGCTCCAGGAGATCCCCTCAAGAATATCGCCGGCGGGCAAAATGGATAGAGATAAGGCCGGATTGATGATAGCGAAAGCCCTCGATGGTGAAAAAGTATCTCTGCCGGAAGTTGAAGCAAAGGAGCTGCTTGCCTGTTACGGTATTCCCGTCAACCGGACCAGGAAGGCCGCCTCCCCGGACGAGGCCCTTCGGGTGGCATACGAAATAGGCTACCCGGTAGTCATGAAGATCCTTTCCCCGGACATTCTGCATAAGACGGAAGCGGGAGGAGTAATGACGGATCTCAAAAGCGGAGAGGAGGTGCGCGACGCCTTCACAACTCTGACAGAAAGGGCCCTGATCTACAAGCCGGAGGCGGAAATCCTCGGAGTTACGCTGCAACAGATGGTGCAAAGACCGGATGTCGAACTCCTTCTTGGCGCTTCAAGAGATCACAATTTCGGTCCCGTGATACTTTTCGGCCTCGGAGGAATTTATGCGGAGCTTTTAGCCGATACGCAGATGGGACTGCCACCTCTGAATCAGACACTGGCCCACAGGCTTATGGAGGGGACCAAAGCCTACAGGATCCTGAAGGGATATCGCAACAAGCAGCCGGCTGATATGGTCCTTTTTGAGAGGATGATTGTAAATCTTTCTCACCTTCTGGTGGATTATCCGGAAATCGTCGAATTGGACATGAATCCGGTATTGGTAAAGGATGGAACGCCGATTGCGGTGGATGCCAGAATAATCCTGGAAAAAACAGCCACGCGTTCGCCCCGGCATCTGGTGGTAAGTCCTTACCCCGAGCAGTTCGAATTTCAAGATGTCGCTTCCGACGGCATGCCGGTTTTCATTCGACCCGTAAAGCCCGAAGACGCGCCGTTGCTTCTGGAGCTTTTCGACAATTTGTCTTCCAAAAGCAGGTATTTCCGCTTTTTCAGCCATTCCGACACACTGTCGAAAAATCTTCTCGTCCTGCTGACCCAGATCGATTACGACCGCCATATCGCACTGGTGGCGCTGGTCAGTACTGATGGGGAAGGGGAGAAGATGATCGGCGTGGCGCGAGTCAATTCAGACGCCGATATAAGGGACGGGGAGTTTGCAATTGTGGTGGGGGACCAATGGCAGGAAAAGGGAATCGGTAAACTGCTGCTCGTGAAGATTCTTCAGGTGGCAAGGGAATACGGGATAAAACTGATATACGGCGCCGTGCTTGGAGAAAACAAGCCGATGCTGGGCCTGGCGCGGGATTTGGGTTTTACGGTTGAGGCAGGTCAGGGAAGTGAATATCGGGTAAGTATCAAATTGTAGAGAATGTACGTTCGGTGAGATAAATCCTCAATAAGTGCGGCATGAGGTTTTGCACGTTCAAACCTGTAAGTTGCACGGACTCTTTCGGGTCCATTAACACAGAACAAAGAGATTCGGGACAGAGGGATACATGGGCGGTAGAGAAGAATCACGGCTAAACGCGCCCTGGGCACGATCCTGGGAAGAGGTGGCCGAGGAACTAGATACCGATCCCGGTCGGGGACTGAAGGGTTCCGAAGCGCAAAAACGCCGGGATCGATACGGGCCGAACCGCCTGAACGTGATCAAAAAGAAATCCGCCCTGGTGATACTCTGGGACCAGGTGAAAAGCCCAATCGTCCTTCTGCTCGCGATCGCCGCGCTTCTGTCCTTTACTTTCAGCCAGCTTCTCGAAGGGTTTTCAATTCTTGCAGTGATTGCTATTAATTGGGCCATCGGCTTCTTCACGGAGCTGAAGGCGACCCGGTCCATGGAAGCGCTTCAGCAGATAGGCAAGGCAGGCGCCAAGGTGCTCAGGGAGGGGGAATTCAAGGAAGTATCGGCAGAAGGTCTTGTCCCCGGCGACATTGTCCTGCTGGAAGCCGGAGATATCGTTCCTGCCGATCTTCGATTGGCGGAGTTGTCGCGGCTTCAGGCCGATGAATCGTCTCTTACCGGCGAATCCGTGGCAGCAGGAAAGGATCTGTCGAAACTGGACGGGGAGACCCCCCTGGCCGACCGCAAGAATATGGTTTTCAAAGGGACTGCCGTGACTATGGGATCGGGAAAGGGTATCGTGACAGCCACGGGTATGGAGACGGAGTTGGGCAGGGTTGCCTCAATGGCCCAGGAGGCGGAAGAGGAATTGACGCCTCTCGAACAGAGGCTTAACAGTCTGGCCTACCGCTTGATCTGGGTTACCCTTGGTATTGCCGCCTTGATGATCATAATCGGCTTTATTTCCGGTCAAGAATTGTTCTTGATAATCGAGACGTCAATTGCCCTTGCCGTAGCGGCCATTCCGGAGGGGCTGCCCATTGTGGCCACAGTCGCACTTGCCCGGGGAATGTGGAGGATGGCCCGCCGCAATGCCCTGATAAACAGACTTTCCGCTGTTGAAACCCTGGGCGCCACAAGCATTATCTGTACGGATAAGACGGGGACACTTACGGAAAACAGAATGACCCTTTCACAGATCTTTCTTCCATCGTTGCAAAGGGATGAAGCGGAAAAAATCGAGATCGAAGGTGATGAGAAGGAAAAAAGCCGCTTCATTCTCAATGGGGATGAAGTGAATCTTTCCGATCACCCCCTGCTGATAGAGGCATTGGAGGTGGGCGTTCTGTGCAATAATGCCGAAATGCGCGAATCTTCAGAAAATGAAAAAAAAGTGGAAGGGGTCGGCGATCCCATGGAGGTGGCGCTTTTGGCTGCGGGCAGGAAGGCGGGATTTACCCGCGAAGAACTGCTCAAATCAAAACCGGAGGAGCGGGAAGAGGCATTCGATCCTTCGGTGATGATGATGGCCACATACCACAAATCCGACGGCAGCTATCTTGTTGCGGTCAAAGGGGCCCCTGAGGCTGTGGTTGATGTATGCAGCCGGGTGCGTTCGGACGGCGGGGACAAGGATTTCGATGAAAAAAGCCGTATGCGATGGCTGGAAATCAATAGTGAAATGGCAGCCTCCGGATACCGCGTACTGGCCGTTGCAATGAAGCAATCCGATTCAGTGGATGCGAAACCTTATGAGTATCTCAGTTTTATCGGTCTTTTGGGACTTATGGATCCTCCCCGAAAGGATGTTAAACAGGCGATCCGGGTGTGCCGTAATGCTGGAATACGGATTATAATGGTGACGGGGGACCAGCCGGTGACGGCCAGGCATATCGGTTCTGTTCTGGGACTGAGCGATGACATAAAGGTCATTCATGGCCGGGATCTGAAGAATCCCGAAGAACTTTCGGAACAGGACCGGAAAAAATTGCTTGAGGCCTCCATCTTCGCGAGAGTGAATCCGAAACAGAAACTCGACTTGATTGCACTCCATCAGAAAAACGGTTCCATTGTCGCCATGACGGGCGATGGAGTGAATGACGCGCCGGCCCTGAAAAAGGCAGATATCGGCGTGGCCATGGGAAAGCGGGGGACTCAGGTGGCCCGGGAGGCCGCCGATATAGTCCTCAGAGACGATGCCTTCAGGACCATTGTATTGGCCGTTCAGCAAGGGAGGGCCATATTCGATAACATCCGTAAATTCATACTTTTCCTGCTTTCAGGCAATGTAGGGGAAATCATGATCGTGGCCTTTGCAATCATAGTCGGCGCCCCGCTGCCGCTTCTTCCGCTGCAGATACTGTATCTGAATATGATAGGTGATGTATTCCCCGCCCTGGCACTGGGTGTGGGAAAGGGCGGTTCTTCGAAGATGGAAAGGCCTCCCAGAGATCCCGGGGAACCCGTTCTTGCGCGCCGGCACTGGATTGCAATTGCGGGATACGGATTTATTATCGCAACAGTGGTTCTGTTGGCCTTCAGGATTGCCCTTGTGACTCTGGATATGGAGACGGATCGGGCAGTGACGATATCGTTCCTTACTCTGGCCTTTGCACGGCTCTGGCATGTCTTCAATATGCGGGACAACGATTCGCCTGTCATCAGCAACGATGTGACTCAGAATCCTTTTGTATGGGGGGCGCTGGCACTCTGCTCGCTTTTGCTTATTGCAGCCCTGTACCTGCCCGGCATTTCCACGGCGCTTCAGATGGTATCTCCGAGAATGGCCGGATGGAGCATAATCATTGGAATGAGTCTCATCCCCCTGGTCATAGGACAGGCAATAAAACGGCTGGGCTATTGGTCGTTCTAAGTTCAATGTTGCTGCTTCAGCAAAAAGCTTTCTCATACTTGAAAAAAGGAGAAGGGGTGTGAATATGGTAATTAAAAATATCTTTTATGGTGTGATTGCAATAATAACGGCTGCCGCAGCGACATGTTTGATACTTGATGCATCTGCAGAAATATACAAGAAGGGGCAAACGCTCTATGAAGATAACTGCCTGATCTGCCACGGGGAGAAAGGCAACGGCAAGGGTCCGGCTGCAGCTGGGATGGAGACACAACCTCGCGATTTTACGAATCCTGAATTCTGGCAGCAGAATAATGTTAATAAAAAAATATCGGATTCAATAAAGAACGGCCACGGTCCTGTTCCGGAATTCGATCTCGCCGGAAAACATATTCATGCAATCATCGAGTACATGAACCACATGTTCAAGCCCAATCAATAATATCAATAGATTCAGGATGAACGGTCATCGCATCTGAGTGCCTATAATGTGCTTTCGACCTGTCGCTTTTGAATAATTCGGCCTTACCTGTCACTCTGCAAACTGTCTTTCAAATCGTTCGGGACGCGGAATCCTTTCATAGCGACGATGAGGACGGTGCCGGTCATATCTCTCGGGGCGCGGCAGGGGTCCATAGCGGCGGCGGCCAAAATCCTGGTCGTCATCATCATCGGGACGGGGAAACGGACCGTAGCGGTGCGGGAACCGCCTGTCATCATCTTCTTCGGGCCGCGGGAGCGTTCCGTAACGGTCGAACGGAAAATACCGCCGCTCATCCCCGCCGGGAAGGGGCACAGGCCCGTAGCGATCATAAGGATAGTAACGGCGGGTATCAACCCCAAAGCGGTTTAACGGGTCATAGCGCCGCAATTCCCTTCCGTAATATTGTGTGCCTTTTAGATTGAACGGATAATGGCTGATATCCCATGCCCTTTCCCGCAAGGCGTCATCAAACGTCAGTCCCGGCAATTCAGGATTTTCTTCAAGGCGCCGATCCGCCTCTGTTGCTTCTTGAGGGCAGGCCGATGCCAGGAGTGCTCGGGAGAGAAGCGGAGCGGGATGCAGGGCAATGGGCTCATAAAACAGATCCGATCGCTCCCGGCTTATTTCTTCGTGAGCTGCCGGTTCCATCGGGGCGGACAACAAAAGGGCCGCCAGCCCGATTATTATCGTAGTGCTTTTTCTGAAATTTGCTGAAGTTTTCATAGTTTGAATGCATGTCAGTAATGAGGTGCAGATTCAGTCCAAGAGAAGGGATCTATGGCATTCCACGAGGTGTGTATGCAGTGCCATTTTTTAATCCGTCCTTTGAAACGAAATCTGCACCCGGAATATGCTATGCCAGATTTTGTTTAGCTTGCTGCTTTTCTTTTTCAAATGCCTTTGATATTTTTTCTATCTGTCCTTCATCGAGATATTCCTTTGCATCTTCAAATACTTCTTCTTCTTCCTCTTCGATGTGGTGTTCGATCAATTCTTTTAAAACAGTTAATTTTGCTCCCCAGTTTTCTTCTTTTTTCGTCATTTTATCGAGCTCCATCAAAACCAGCTCCGCGACATGATGCTCTTCCAATGCTTCCAGGGCAGTCTCGCGAGTTTCTTCTTTTTTCTTAAGCGCCGGGTAAAAATGATTTTCTTCTGCCTTCATATGAGGGATCAATTCCTGCTTCAGATTATCGAAATAATCTTCCCTCGTCTTTGCAGATCCTTCAGATGTCTTTTCCAGCTTCTCGAGAATGGATTTAATTTCGTCATGATCTTTTTCCAAAATCTTAAAAAAGTCATTGTGCATGGCTAATGCCTCCTGATGAAGTCCGTTGCAATAAACGGTATTTTAAAAGCAACTTAATGTATTGAAAAACCATTATTAAAGGAATGGGGGGAATCACCCATTTTTATCCTTAACCGGAGGTATAAATATCGTGTAAAGCATTTAGAGGCAGGTACAGGAATTTCATTGAAGGATTGTTGCTCGAGCATTTCTCAGAACTGGAATCATAATGATAAGGGGAAATCATTTTTTCGAAGTGTGCCATCGTGACATGTGTCTGCCATGGGTCTTCAGATACGCCCCGGGTTTATAAAAAGTATCGTAAAAGTCGAGATCGAGATGGTGTGCCTGCAGGCAGGTTATAAGAAATATCGAAGGTACTGTGCCGGGAAATTTTCCGAACGTATCTAAGACATACTGCGCCTGCAGTGTTACACATTCACGGAATCGCTCATCGTGCATCCGGGCTGCCGATCGCACCGTGCGGCTGTTCTTCCAGGGACCGGGAGTCTCCGGATGAAATGGCCCTCCGGGGCCGAATTTGCGTGCGACCACCGCTTCCACGGCGGCCCTCATATCCGGATAATGAGGCGGGCAGAACCCTTCCATCACCCCTTCAAGGCCTGTCGGATTCGGATAAGGCCATCGTTCGTCAACTTTATACTTGAATCCGAGGCCCGGCACGTTCGGATCGCCGCTTGCACCAAGAACGGCAAACGGATCGACCCCGTTGAACATCCATCCCCCCAGTCCCATGGCCTGGAGCATCAGAGCCCCTGCATAGCAGCTGCAGCCCAGCTCTACTGTGACTTCGGCCATCGACCACTGCTCGACAAAGGTAATCGGCCAGGTATGCTCCACGTCCACCATATCCCTGAATCGTTCGATGCCGGGAACGGACCTTCCATTGATGTCGTCGGTCAGAACGAGGCCATTCTGGAGCATGTAGCACAAATTGAGAAGCATGTGCTGAGCGAGGTCCGCTACCGGGATGACAAGGAGGCTTCCCGGATGGTTGACCACCCAGGTGTTATGGGCCTCTATATAAGATGATTCGGGTGGAAGGCCAAGCCGGCCATCCTTGATTTTCCTGATCCGCCCCCGCCCGTATTCCAGGAATGATTTCAAATCGAGTGAATCGTTCCGCTTCCGCTCGGCCGAGGCCGGAGCATCGCGGTTGTCGAAAACGTAAACGCCCTCGTCATCGGTATAAAAAATCGTGCTCGTGTGAAAACCTGCAGCCGAAGGAAAGGTGCGCCCCCCGGCGGCACCGGCGTAATTGGAGAGATAGAGAGCATATAATTTTGCACGGTATATCATATTATGCCAGCCCGTAGTTCCACTGCAGGCATTTACCACCAGAAGTTTCTCAAGTTCGGCAAGGGGGACGGGTTTGTGCCATGACCTGTAGGCGAATACGCCGTCGGGGATGCGTGCGCCCATAAAAAAACGGCGGGATCGCCGGCCCAGCAGGCCTTCTACAAGTCCGAATTCCAGCATATCCTGGAAACCCGGGGGAAATTCGAATGTATCCATTACAAGGCTCCTTTAAGTACGATGCGATTTTTTTCGAAGGCGGTTGTCCGGGACCTGTGAAGGTTCGTCTGCCTTCATTTTTCAGGATGCACCGATACCGGGGCGGATTTCGTGATCGTGTTGTAGACCGGTGAGTACTTTGCCGCCATCCTGCAGAGTTCCTCTTTCCGCTCCTCCGAAATGTCGGCGTCTATTTTAAAAACAACCCGGATTTCCTGATAGCCGACCTTTACGTTCTCCGATATTCCGAGAAACCCGCGAAGATCGATATCTCCCTCCAGACGGGATTCCAGCCCCCTGATTTCAATTCCTTTGGCCGCTGCATGAGCGATAAGGCTTGTGGTGAGACAACCTGAAAGCGCTACGAGCAAATACTCAACAGGATTGCTCCCCTCGTTTTTGCCCAGAAGAACGGGCGGTTCATCTATTTCAAAGGTTGCCGTCTTTCTCGAAGAATCCTCTTTGAGGGCACCGTAAAAATCCCTGACGCTCGCCCGGCAGTGTGTGCCGTCCAGCCATTCATTGGTCGCACGGAACTGAAATTTGGCGATATCGGGATTCTCTTTTATGCCTTCAATCGTATCGAACAGTTCGTCCACCTTTATCCCGTTTACGATTTTCTTTTCCGCCATCTTCATTCTCCCTTCTTTTTATCTTTGGCAATCCCTATGATACCGCAGGCAAGCCTGCTGCCCGCGTTCCCCGTCGGCTGGGAGGTAAGATCGTCTTCATCGGCATGAACGACGACGGCCCGGCCGATTATGGAATGGGGTCCGGTAAGAGAAACAACGGGATCGATCCATTCATAGTGGGCCTTCCCCTGGTCGTTAGCGATAACATTTCCCAGGTCTCCTGCGTGCCGTTCTTTTGATGTGGGCGCCCCGTGAGGCTTATTCCCCGGATTAAAATGGCCGCCTGCGGAGGTTGCGTCCGGCGCCGCACAATCCCCGTATTCATGCAAATGAAAGCCGTGTTTGCCCGGTGTAAGCCCGTCAATATCAGCGACAACCTTTACGCCCTCCTGCACCTTCGTGAAGATTACCGTTCCCTTTACATTGTTTCCTTCAGTGGGATGAAGGACGGCGACGGCTCTTTCAACTTTACCCTGTTCCGTCGAGAATCCCTCAGTGGGAAATCCTCCCCAGACATACACGGAAAGAGCGACGGTGATTACCGATAAAATGCTTGTCTTTCTCATACCGATCTCCTTTTAAGGTTAAATTGTGCGATCTCAATCGCAGATATAGGGATAAAAATGATGATAGCAGAACGGACCTGGGTCTTTCTGCATCAATTCAATATCTCTCTGACACATCCCGATCATGTATTCCGAGGTTTCCTTATAGTCAGGCCGCCGCTCTTCCATTCTTTTGCAATCCATGCAAATTGCTTCATGATCGTAGACTGACAAAATTCTTTGATCCTCAGGGCTCAAGGGCTTCTTGCACCGTGCGCACTCGATGGCACAGGTCAGTTTGCTTTTCCAATCCAATGTCACCGTCTTTTCCTCCCGATGCTTTCAGGGTGAACTCTTGTTCTTTTACCGTACAAACGACTGAGGCGTTCGACGGACTGCTAATTTCCTGTTGCCAGGGCATAGAAACTCCGTGCGTCCTGAAACAGTTTTTCGAGCGCCTCCCTGTGCGTGTACATCATATGGCCGGCGGGATAGGTCTCAATTATGACATCCTCTCGGCGCTCTTTCAGCCACATGTGATTGACCGTATGCTCGACCGCAAAATAGGGCGTGGCCAGATCGTAAAGACCTGATGCGATAAAGACTTTAAGATTTCTGTTTATCGCAAGGGCGTCCCTCAACGTGTGAGAGACCATTAAAAATCCCTGATCTTCCCTCAGGCCGGTGCTCCAGTCCCATTGCCGCGTTACGTCGCTGTTGAAGAATTCATAAGCCAGATCTTCTTTGTAGCGCAGTTCCTCACGAATATAGGCGTTCACGGCGCTCGAGAAAGGGCCGAAGAGGGGGTCAAGTGAGGGGTCGTAGAGCGGCAATGGCGAAGTGGGGTCCGGTTCTATACCGGTTTTTGTGCTGTCCATTCGTCCCACTATTTTGTTTTCTTCGGGCAGAAGATTTCTCGTGAATCCCATCCAGTCTATCCTGAAACGATGCTCTCTTATAAAGTTCTCCTGCAGCCCGGTGTATGCCCTCAGCCGCTTTGCCAGAGCGTTCCTTGCCGCCTCATCCATCCTGCTTCCCATCGCCAGCGCGCAGACATACCGATCGAGGCAGAAATGCTCAACTTCCGCAAGGAGATCCGCCAAAGGGATCCTGTCTCCACCGGGAAGCACCGCATGATACCAGGCGGTGGCGGCGTAGGTCGGTAGAAAGAGAATGTATGGAAGATCGTTTGAAGGGTGAAAGAGAATAGTGCTGAAATCGAGGACCGGCGAGATCAGCAATACCCCGTTAAGATCGATGCCGAACCGCTGATGCAGCCGCCATGTCAGACCCGATACTCTGGTGGTTCCGTAACTTTCTCCCAAAAGGAATTTAGGCGACAGCCATCGATCATTTCTGGTAATGTAGAGCCGTATAAATTCAGCGACTGATACTATATCTTGTTCATAGCCGTAGAATTTCCTGTTCGTTTTTTTTTCATTGGGTGCGCCTCTGCTGTATCCCGTGCCTATAGGGTCGACAAACACCAGATCCGTAAACGCAAGCCAAGTGTATGTATTGCTTGTCATCCTTACAGGTGGAGGCAGTGTCCTTCCATCGTCCGTGAATTCAATGCGCTTGGGGCCGAGCCCGCCCATGTGCAGCCAGAGAGCAGCCGAGCCTGGGCCTCCATTGAAAAGAAACGTGACAGGCCTATTTTTGAAGTCCGAATTTGAAAGAGTGTAGGCAGTATAGAAAATTTTACCCATGGCATCTTCTTTCTCCATTTGTATGAAGATCTCGCCTGCCAGCGCCTTGTAGTTCAACATTTTTCCTTCTACCGCAATTTCATGATACGTCTCTGATGATTTTTCTCTTCTATCGATTTTCGCCGGTTCGCTTTTTTCTTCTTTTTTTTCTTTGTCATCGTGGGCTGAAACGTTGAAAACAAGGGTATAGTTAAGCGCAATCGCTAAAATCAGGCACACAATTCCCCGCCATAGTGTTTTCATGAACGTTTCCTCACTTTTATCCCATAACACACGTTGCACTTCATCCTCCGTCATTGAGCATACGCCTATGTAAGCCTCTGTCCTCATGAATTCTCGCCTTGCCTCTGGTATATGATGAGAAAGCTCATTGATTTTCCTGTTTACAGGCATGAGGTTTACCCGCTCTGATCTTTTTTTCGACCGTTCTGGGTCTGGCGAAACTTTCCCCGAAAACTCGCGCTTTGTTCAGAGCTAGCCGGGACGGGTGCTTCGCATCGCCGGCACGGTACCAGAAACACAGCTTATTGCGGTCAGAATCTCATGACTCTGATGGCGGAAAGAGCGATAAATGAGCATTGCGTCAGCTTCACTTACTTTCAATTATATTGCGGGCTCAGCCGGCATAAAGGGCTTCAGAGTTAAATAGCGATTGGAGAGTGAGTGAAAATTTATAAGCGCTGTCGGTCACGCACTCAGCTTTTTGGCCGTTTCCGCAACCCGGCGGCCAAGTGCCATTGCGATATCAAGATCCTCCGCAGTAGGTTGAAGTTCATTTCGCTGTCCGGCAATTGTTGTTGCACCATAGGGAGTTCCCCCCCTTGCATCCGTATGGAGCATACCTTGGGCCGAATAGGGTACACCCGTCACGATCATGCCGAGATGAAGAAAGGGAATCATCATTGTAATGAGAGTGGTTTCCTGACCTCCATGGGTAGTTGCGGTGGATGTAAAAAATCCCACAGGTTTTCCTTCCATGGCGCCGTCCTGCCAGAGCCTGGCTGTTGAATCGATAAGTTTTTTCATTTGCGCAGTCATATTCCCGTAGCGGGTTGGAGAACCGATTAACAGGCCGGCGGACTCTTTTAAATCGTTTAGAGTGCACACAGGTATGTCTTTTTGCGTCTCCCAAACCTGGCGTCCAAATTCATCCTGCTCAAGCATTTTCCGTGTATCCTCGAATTCTTCTACACGGCGTAATAGTGCCTCGACGCCCTGGACTGAACCCGCTCCTTCTTCTACCGCACGGGCCATTCGGAGAATATGTCCATATAGAGAATGATACACAATGATCACTTTCACCTTTTTATCTCCTCTCACATATTTTTTACTTCTATCGCCAAGCAATAACTTAAAGGATATATATGACGGGAAAAGCCAGCACCGGAATCTGTCAGGAAAACGTATTACTGGATAAAGTCTTTCAGAACCACCGCATTGTTGTGGATCTCGTCTTTCGCTGAAAAGAGGAGCGTGATATTCTTTTGATTATGAACTAACCTATTGAAGGTTTTTAATAAAGCCGGTTTATCTTCAAGTTCTTCTTTATATTTTTCTCTGAACTCATTCCATTTGCTGGTATCGTGAGCGAACCACTTTCTTAATTCGTTGCTTGGAGCGATGTCCCTGAACCAGAGGTCGACCGCTGCATCATCCTTTTTAAGGCCTCTTGGCCAAAGCCGGTCGACCAGTATTCGAAAGCCGTCCTCCTTTTCGGGTTTTTCATATATTCGTTTTGTCTTGATGGAAATGCCGGCCATAAATCCCTATTTCATTTACAGCTTCCTGAAAAGCTCTCCGTGCCGGCCGTACCGGCATCATAACAGGAGGTAAGTGAAGCTTGCGCTAACCAGTACGGACGCCTCACTCTCAGGATTGGCTCGCCTTGCCTCTGGAGCTTTTTATGGAGCCTCTCACAAGTGAATTTGTCGTACTTTCCGAGTCCTTCCTTATCGCTTTCAAACGAAATCTAATTTTACTGTTCTTTTGTAAGATTTTTTCCGGCGGAAGGTAAATACTATAAATGACGTATTTTCAAAGTTTATGGCATGTAGCATGATAGGAAAAAAGATGATAACTCAACCCGATCCGCATGTTCTGGCTTGATCTTGAGAGGAATCAGCAATGTCTTTGCCTTTATTTAACAGTTCATCTATCAACATATCCTTTTCCAGCCATAAGCCGCGGACCCAAGCCTGGAAAGCTTCACGGAATTCGGGATCATCAGGATAATTTCCATGCAGAAAACGTTCGGGGATTACATGTTCTTTGACACGAACGATGATATGAGAAACACGGCCGCACAAGAAGTCCCAGAATCGAATAGGACCTTCAGGGTACACGATTGTTACATCCAGCAGTTTTCTTATTTTTCCATCCATTGCATTAAGTGCGAAAGCGAAACCGCCGGCTTTTGGCTTAAGCAGATGACGGTACGGCGAATCCTGCATGCGTTTTTTTTTGGGCGAAAATCTTGTTCCCTCTATGAAATTGAGAATTGTAACCGGTGTATGCAAATAACGCTTGCACATCTTTTTGGTTGTCTCAAGATCTTTTCCTTTTTTGTCGGGATTTTTGGCCAAGTATCTTTTAGAATAGCGTTTCATAAAAGGATAATCGAGAGCCCAAAAAGCGGTGCCGAGAATTGGGATCCACGCAAGTTCTTTTTTGAGAAAAAATTTGGGGAAAGGAAGTTTGGTTCCCAGGGTTTTCAACAAAACAACTATGTCGGTAGAAGACTGATGATTGCTGTTTAAGAAGTACCACTCGTTTTGTTTTACACCCGAGAGCCCTTTGACATCCCAGTTAATTTTAAGTCCTATTTTCAATGAAACAAGGACTCCCCAAATCCATGCCCTGACGACTTTCATGGTATACCGTGCACAACGAATCTGCCATCCCTGAAAGGGAATTAACAATTTTGAAAAAGCCAGAACATGAAGCGGCAATGCCCAGAACAGAGTATCTGCAGCAACAAGTCCCAGGCAGGTGATTCCAAGAATGCAACCGGGTAGAAATGAGAGCATGTGACAGATACTCCTTGC
>JAVEVM010000753.1:0-2998 GCA_034005055.1 Desulforhabdus sp.
CAATGCATCGTCGCCGTCGACCCGCGCTACTTCCGTCCCACCGAAGTCGAAACCCTGCTGGGCGACCCGGCCAAGGCCAAGACCAAGCTCGGCTGGACGCCGAAGATCAGCTTCGACGAACTGGTGTCCGAGATGGTGCGCGAAGACCTGAAGGCCGCCGAGCGCGACGAGCTGGTGAAGAAGCATGGCTACAAAGCCATGGATTACCACGAATAGGCCCTTGGTCAACGCCGTTGTATAACGCGACACTGTCTGCTCTCAGTCAAGTAATTATATCGGTGGCTGAGTGTAGGCTTTCATGACGAATTACTGATTGATTTCCGGGGCTTAAAAAGCATTGTGAGTATCTTGGCGGAACTTATTCATCCTGGGTTGAGCCCCTTGGGAGGCTCTCATTAAGCTTATCCCCGCTTGGCTCAAGCTCCTGTCAACTCCCCTGTGCGCAAGAATCGTGCACCGTCCAAATCTGCAAAAAATGCTCACCAATACGGGCTGGCTGTTGGGCGATAAGATTCTCCGTATGGGGATGGGGCTGCTAGTCGGCGTATGGGTGGCGCGCTACCTGGGGCCTGAGCAATTTGGCGCCATAAATTACGCGATGGCCATCGTCGCCCTGTTCGGAGCGCTAGCCGGGCTGGGGCTGAACGGCATAGTCGTGCGAGACCTGGTGCGGAAGCCCGAGGGAACCAGCCTCACCCTGGGTACGGCATTTGTATTGCAACTGATTGGCGGCTTCCTGGCTTTTGTCCTGGCTGTCGTGGCTATCAGCATCATGCGCCCGGCTGACGATCTCGCCAGGACAATGGTCGCAATATTGGGATTTGCCCTGGTATTCAAGGCAGCCGAGGTGGTGAAGTACTGGTTTGAATCCCAGGTCAAGTCCAAGTACACCGTATGGGCGGAGCATGGCGTCTTTCTCGCCTTGGCCGCAGTCCGGGTCGTCCTGATCCTGAACCAGGCGCCGCTCCTGGCTTTTGTGTGGGCCGCATTGGCAGAAACTGCATTGGCCGGAGTGTTCTTGCTGTTGGTCTATTCGAGGAAAGCTGGAGCACTGTCGCGCTGGAGCGCAAACTTGTCGCGTGCAAAAGGTTTGCTTATGGAAAGCTGGCCGCTGATTCTTGGATCCATGGCTTCCATGATCAATATGCGAATGGACCAGGTGATGCTCGGATCGATGGTCAACAATACGGTTGTCGGCAACTATTCCGCGGCAGTGCGTTTGGCAGAGGTGTGGCTGATCGTTCCGGGCATTATTGGCTCGTCGATCTACCCTGCTATCATCGCGGCAAAAGAAAAAAGCGAGGAGCTATATCGGCAGAGAATTCTGCAGACTACAAAACTAATGGCTGCAGGCGTGCTGCCTGTGGCTGTATTGATTTCCCTGCTGTCCGATCACATTGTCCATCTTGTCTACGGTCAGCAATTCGCTTCCGCCGGAAATTATCTGGCAATTTATATCTGGACCGGCGTTCCATATTTAATATTTTTCGTCTTGAACCAGATGTTTTATATCGAAGGCCTACTCAGGATTGGCTTTGGTCTATCGATATTCACCGTTCTTTCGAATGTTGTCCTCAACTTGGTATTGATCCCGGGATTTGGAGGGACCGGGGCTGCGCTCGCTTCATTGTTGACTTCGTGGTGTACCGTACTTCTTTCCCTGGCCATTCTTAATTCTAAAACTGGAATTTTTGGAAAGCCCACAGCAAACTAGGAATCATATGAGCTTAATGAACCTTAAAAAAAAGGCGCAAAAACTATTTAAAGAATTTCGGAACGAGGACTTTTTAGTAGGTTCGTCACACCGCCTATACACTGACGACATAAGGTGGGAGATCGATAGGCTTTTGCTTCCATCCTATCTTGCCGAGATCGAGGGTCCTCGATTCAAAGAAAAGTATCTGGCCCTGATCGACGGACTTGATGAAGCAAGCATCCTCGCTGTTTCAAGAATCGTTTCCAGAGCAATGCAGATTAAGATCTTTAACGGCGGTTATCTCGACATTTATTCGAGCGAAGAAAAAGAAACTTTGGACTTTATTAAGTATGAATATCTTCCTAGCTTCATAAAATTAGAAGATCAACTATACAGTTACAAGAAATGGGTATTTCCTTCGGAACAAGTAAGCCCGTGCGCGGCTTATTACAAGCACTTTGTCGAGGAACTGAACTCCCTCGATGAGATCCGCAACAAATGCATCATCGATGCTGGAGCCTATATAGGGGACAGCGCATTGTTTCTGTCGGGATACACGCAAAACAAGATCTTTGCATTCGAGCCGGTGCTCAGCAATTATGAAATGTTGCTAAGAACCATTCAGCTGAACGATCTGAAAAACGTGACACCTTTGAATTTGGGTCTTGGCGCGAGGGACGAGCTCATTAATATTGTGAGCGATTTTTCCGCAAGCCGATATTCAAATGCGTCCACAGGTGTGACGAATACCGAGTCAACGCATGTGACCACCTTGGATGACTTTGTCCAGAAGAACGGTCTAGCGGTTGGATTAATAAAGGTCGACGTTGAGGGTTTTGAGAAACAGCTCTTAGAGGGCGCGATGAAAACGATTAGGGAACAAAAGCCTTCGCTATTATTAAGCATCTACCATTCAGGAGCGGATTTCTTCGATATCAAAGAAATCATCCAGCGCCTGAATTTAGGTTACCGATTCAAGATCAGGCAGCAATTCGCGGGATCGGTGTTGCCGGAAACCCTCTTGATTGCCGAAGCGTAAGATGGGGCCTGAAAAAAAGAAAAATGCGATTGTCTTTGGACTTACCGCGGATCATGTCTTCGCGGTCGCATGCGTGATGCTGGACATCAAGAGGCTGTCACCCGGCCTGGTTGATGAAGTGGTGATCATTCACGATGGAATTCGTGAAAAAGATCAGCAGATTCTGGGATCGATTCTGCCGACCCGTTTCATTCGGTACGGCTTTCCTTTGAGAAGCCGCCACGTGCTCGATGCAAGGGCTGTAAGGCAGTTCACCAAGATGG
>JAVEVM010000754.1:0-2998 GCA_034005055.1 Desulforhabdus sp.
GGTAACGGATCCCGAGTCGGACCAGGCGGTGGCAAATACCATTGGAAGTATCGGAACAGCGGCACTCGCAGGGATCATGGTTGAGAAAATACCTGTGAACGTTCTAGCATTGAACGGCATAATGCCGACCGTTGAGTCTCTGGAGAATGGTCGCTACCCACTCGCCAAAGATCTACACTTTGTGACCATGAGCCCGTTATCTGTATCTGCGCAGAAATTTCTAGATTTCATATACTCGGATAGAGGGCGTGACATTGTGAAAGGATTCGGCGTCCTGACGTTTACAGGAAAAGAATGATGCTCCGTCTTGATTCTGTAGCGTGGATTACATCACTCATCGCAGCAGCCATCGCGATTGTTATAACAACCGGCATTCCGGCATGGTATTTTGCCATTTCTTATCAATACATGCTGGGCAGCATGGACGCCCAGGCCGAACTTGCCGCCCGGACCGCGGAAAGGCTGGTGATGGCGAATCCAAAAACCTGGCGGTTTGAAGAGATACGTCTGCAGGAGTTGCTGCAGCGCCAACATGATCAGACCATTCCTGAACTGCGCTCAATTATAGATAGCTCCGGAGAGGTTATTGCGCACATGACCAACTCTCCTGCAAAGCCTCTTGCCGTGCGTCGACACGACATTTACGATGCCGGAGATGTTGTGGGACATGTTGAGATTTCACGTTCGTTACGTCCCCTGTTGTTCCGGACGGGGCTGGTCGGCGCGATCTCTTTTTTGATTGGAGCATGCATTTTTCTTGTCTTGCGCATCATCCCGCTTCGGGCTGTCAGGGCAGAGCAGCTAAGAGCCCAAAGACTCGAGATTCAAAATCGGCAACTGCAGAAAGCCGAAAGTCTGGGCCTTATGGCCGGAGCAGTCGCTCATCTGTTCAACAACGAGCTGCAAGCCATAATGGGAAACCTTGAGCTGGCATTGCTGGACTTGCCATCCGGCTCGAATGGGGTTGAAAATCTGACCGAGGCTGTTGATGCCTGCCGTAGAGCGGCAGAGGTAAGCGGCCTGATGCTGACCTACCAGGGGCAGACGTCGGGCGAGCATGAATTGCTCGATCTGTCGCAAACCTGCCAATCGAGCCTGCCTATGATTGGGGCCGTGGTTCCGAAAAATGTGAGCATGCAGATCGATTTTCTCACTCCGGGGCCGACTGTTCGAGCGAATGCTAACCAGATCCATCAGATCCTCATCAACTTGGTCAACAATTCCGTGGAGTCCATCGGTGAGCATAGCGGCACTATCAGACTTGCGGTCAAGACGGTTGCTGCTGCGGAGATTCCCGCATCCCACCGCTTCCCCATCGATTGGAAGCCGCGGAGCGTTGCCTATGTCTGCATGGAAGTAGAGGATAGCGGTTGCGGGATTGTGGAAGAAGACATCGAGAAGATATTCGACCCGTTTTTCACCACCAAATTTACCGGAAGAGGTCTGGGACTTTCCGTAATAGTGGGAATCATCCGCGCATACGATGGAGTTATTGTCGTGGAAAGCGAGCCGGGCCGGGGAAGTGCTTTTCGGGTTTATTTGCCGAAGTCGACTGAAACAATTCCCCGCAAAGTTGAGAGTAAGATTCCCGCCGCGAAATTAGAAGATGGAGGAACGGTGCTTCTGATAGAAGACGAGTTGATGGTACGCAATGTTGCTCGAGTCATGCTGGCACGCTTGGGATTTGAAGTGCTCGAAGCGAAGAATGGCGCTGAAGGGGTGCAGCTGTTCAAACTGCACCAAAACAGGATCCGTTGCGTTCTCTCCGACCTGACAATGCCGCACATGGACGGCTGGGATACGTTGGCTGCTCTACGCAGAATTTCGCCTGATATTCCTGTGATCCTCTCCAGCGGCTACGACGAAGCGAGGGTAATGGAGGGCGAACACTCCGTGCGCCCCAACGCTTTCTTGAGCAAGCCTTACCGGCTCAAAGGGCTGCGCGAAACGATAAATAGAGTGTTGTCTTAATTGGATCAGAGGATTTTTTTGCTGTTTAGAATGGCTTCCATGTTATTTTGCGCCCATTCGTGCACTCGGCATTCCTGCTCAACGAAATCGATGATCCTTTGCGACAGCCGAGCTCCATTCAAGAGTGCTCCGGCCACTTTGGTTCCGGCATTTCGGAACTTTGTGGCGGTAACATAGATAACGCCATCCTCTTCGCCGAAGCCTTTGCTCCGCAGGAATCTCGCCGCACCGCTGTTGCCGAGCACCAACAAGCCGCGATCCTCAGGGTCCTTGTACTTCTGGGACAGGATATACTCCAACGCGACCAGGTTCATCCCGTCCTCTACAGGTGTGACCAACATCACATCGATTTCTCTGAGGAAGCGATAGTTTTCCGGGGGAGAGATACCCTCATCGATGTGAACAACGGCTTTGAATTCGCCTCCGATTTTTCGGTTGGTCTCGAAAACCTCTTTTTGCAGAGATTCCGTCAGCTTCAGATAGGCCGGACTGGCCAGCCTGCTGGGGGAAGTGACCTGGTAGAGCTTTGCGTCGCGCCTGTTTGAACCCGGCCCTCCGGCGGAGTTGTGAAGGATGGTTACAGTGTTGTGAAAAATTCTCAGCCGCTCCGCCAATCCCTTGGTGTAGTCGCGTCTTTCAAGCCCGCCAAAAACATATAGCCCTTTTCGTTTGTCTTCTACAATCTGTTGATAAAGATCAAGCTCCCGCCATCGGTAACTCAAACGCCTTTCCGGCGCGACTTCGAGAAGAATCCTTTCTACATCGAGGCCTATGGGATAAGCGCCAACAGTAGTGATGCCATTGGAGTGGGCTATCTCGTAAAATTGCTGTGCCACCTTTATTTCGACCGGAAACCACTCCTGCAGGGCGGCGAGATAGGTGTCGCAATACTCTGTGGTATGAAACCCAATAAAATCGTTGGCGAGCATGCCCCAGGTCAAACGTTTCAAAACCTGCTCCACGCTTTCAGGGAATGGATCGAACCGTTGGGCTGTCAGTCTGTTCCTGTTGTCTTCTCGGAGGAGAC
>JAVEVM010000755.1:0-2988 GCA_034005055.1 Desulforhabdus sp.
ATGTGATCGTAGCGGATCGATTCTCCATCTGTCGCATGAGTGGCCGAAAGCCGACCGGCCTTCGATAGAATCTCCGGCAGGTAGCTTCTACCCCAGGACAAGTGAATGACTAGGAAGAGCGAAGCGCCGAGCCTTTCCGGCAGGTTTCTCACCAGCTCTTTGTAAGTCTCGACTCCTCCCGCCGATGCTCCCATCACGATGATATCTCGACCCGGCATAGTTTTTCCTTCATTTGTTTACCTACCCCTTAACATCACTACCCATCAAGCGATTGTCAATTCGATGCAGGTTCATTCCATGAATATCCGGACTTGCACGCGCGAGCTGTCAAAATGCACCAAAAAGACCGAAGCAGCACTGAAGGGGTCCGAATAGATCGAGGCGGGAGGCTGACGGAAAAGAAATGATCAAGCAGGTAGGGATGCCTTATTATCAACATAAGGGGCTATCCATTCCGCTCAAGTTGCCATTCACTTTCTGCGTTCCGTACCGGTGGAATTTCGCCATTCCGGCATGCTTCTAACCGGAATCCAGCCACATAGAAATCCAGTAGTGGCGCGGGTCTGTTATGAAATTGCGAGCGCGGCGCGCGCGCTCACTAGTGCTCTGACAGCAATCTTTTGCGGGGTGCCACTCGTCATCTCGAGCGATACCAAGAGATCTTTAGATTCCTCGCTTCGTTCGGAATGACAGCGCTGCTGCCCGGCAAATCAAAATTGACAGAGCACTAGCTTCATTCCAGCCCGGTTCAAAGACTGGTCGGCGCCGCTGGATTCCGGTTTAAAGACTGTCGGAATGACGGTGTAGGCGACCGCAGGTCGATTATGCATTTCTCTACGCGTATCTTTCTTGGCTTAATAACCCAGTCCACAAGAACTTGAGCGAAATGGACAGCCCTTTTGAAGAAAACTTCGCCCAAGATTGCCCATATTGAACGGCACCGGTGGCGCCGCCTTCCGCGGCGGCGCTACCAATTGGAGGTACCGAGGTTCGGTCTGGCGGCAGCTCTCCCGCCGCAAGGGTATTCGATCCCTTTGGGCCGCGCCCATCCTCCGTCACTGTACTTACAGCCATTTAGTCCCGTCCCAGCGGCCCATCAGGGTTCCGGATCGGGATACGTCATAGCCGCCCAGCGATGTAACCATTCGCCGGAAAGAATCGCCGGCGATGATTTCCAGCAGCAGTTGCATTTTGGGATCTTCCCAGCTCGAGTCCGGGATCACCAGATCATAGCGCTCCTCGGCCACCGGAATGAAATCCAGGTGCAGGGCCCGGGCAGCCGCATAAATGGCCATGCCCGCATCGGCGCGGCCGGATAGTACGCTTACGGCCACCGCCATATGGGTGAACTCTTCCTGATCGTAGCCGCGAACTGCCTCAGGTGAAATATTCAAGCGCTGCAGGCAGTAATCCAGCAGAATGCGTGTACCGGCTCCGGCCTGGCGGTTGACAATGCGCACATCGGGTCTGGTCAGATCCTCGATTCCCTGAATGTTTTTGGGATTGCCGCGTGGGAGCAGAAGTCCCTGCTGACGTCCTGCAAGCTGCACCAGGCGAACCGGTGTTGCCGGAAGGTAGCGCGCAATGTAAGAGAAATTGTAGTCGCCCGTTTCCGTATCCAGCAGGTGGCTTCCGGCAAAATGGGTCTGACCTCTGCGAATGGCCATAAGCCCCCCCAGACTGCCCACATTGCTTGAAGAAAGATGATACCGGCTGTCCTTTTTCTTCAGCTCATTAGCCAATATATCTGTGGTATTGTCGTGGCTGCCGATCATGACCAAGGTATCGTCCAATCTTTCTTCGGGACGCACAAGCCGGACTCGCACCTTTTCTCCGGCGTCGTATCCTTCGCACTCCTGGGGAACCTGCAAGATGCCATCGGCTCTTGTGAGGGAAGTGATCACTCCGGCACCGCGCTGCAGCGGCATGGCCACCAGCTCGCCTTTGACGCGCCCGAGGATGACCCGTACGAATTCTTCCAGACCGAGGCGCGAAGGCATTTTTCTGCCGAGGGTTGCCTCCACCTGCGGAAAAGGCTGGCTCGGCACGCCTTGAATGCTTAGCAGGAGTGGGCGGACAAACTGCTCAAAGGCCAATATCGCCGAAACAGGGTAGCCGGGGATGCCGACCACCGGTTTGCCCTTGACCATTCCAAGAATGGTCGGCTTGCCGGGCATCATGGTCACTCCATGCACCAGGACCTCACCCAGCTCAGCGATGATTTCGGCAGTGAAGTCTTCGCTGCCCGCCGACGAACCGGCATTGAGCAAGATTAGATCGGCATCGGATGCTGCCGCTTGTTCAAGCAGCGACTTTATGCTGGTGTAGTCATCAGGGATCACCTCGCGCAACAGGGGATCTCCACCGCATTCATCAACCATTGCAGAAAGCACCACCCCGTTGAACTCTATGATCTCTCCCGGTGCCGCCTCCAATGCCCTGTCGGCAGATATGAGCTCGGTTCCGGTGGGCTGAATCCAAACCTTCGGGCGGCGATACACTTTAACCTCGATGACTCCCGCTGCCAGCAGAGCCCCCAGATCGGCGGGGCGCAGACGATGGTGCTGCGGCAACAGCATTTCGCCGGCCACAATATCTTCACCGACTTTCCTGACATGTTGCCAGGGAAAGGCTGCAGCCCGTATTTCGACTTCTGTCTCTCCTACTTTTTCCACCTGTTCGATCATGATGACGGCATCGGTCAGGCCGGGCAGAGGATCGCCGGTATCAACGGGAAAAGCGCTTTCGCCCAGAATAAGCCGACGCGGATTCACATCGCTTGCGCCGAAGGTTTCGTGCGCCTTTACTGCTATCCCATCCATAGCTGCACCGTGATAGTGAGGAACGGAAGCTTTGGCGCTCACCGGTTCAGCAGTACTGCGGTGCAAGGCCATGCAGCTCGGAACGATCTCAGCCGGGGCGCGCAGGCCGTCGGTTGTCGCCGACCACAGGGCGCGAGCCTGATCGAGCGTTTTCATTTTGAGATAG
>JAVEVM010000756.1:0-2980 GCA_034005055.1 Desulforhabdus sp.
ACTCGCCCAGAATGGTAATCCGACCGAATACCTTAACATCATGCAGGTAGTAAGGCAGGACCACCATGACCGCAGATGCGGCAACACCGACCAGGAAAGTGAACTGAGCGATGTAGAAGCCCCAAGCTACGTCCCTGCTCATTCCCGTGATAGTAAGGCCTTTGTTGAACTGGTAAAGGTAGGAAGCAAAGCCCAGCCCCATCAGCACAAGCAAAAACATGATCCATCGATAATATCTTTTATCTCCAGTTAACGCCCTCTCAAGCATAACGCACCCCTTATACTATGTAATAGACGTTGGGCTGAGTGCCAAGCTCAGGTTTTCGTCGCATGGTGAAATGCGACGAAACGATCTTGCGCACCACGGAATTCGGATCGGCTAAATCTCCGAAGGAAAGGGCACCGGCCTTGCAAGATTCCACGCAGGCGGGCAACAATCCCTCGGCCAAGCGTTCCGCGCAAAAATTGCATTTTTCGACGACGCCGCGCTCGCGCGTGGGATATTTCATGTTGAGCTCGGTCTTGATATAAGGCTGCGGATCCCGAAAGTTGAAGCTTCTCGCTCCGTAAGGACAACCCGCCATACAGTAACGGCAGCCGATACAGCGGTGGAAGTCCATCATGACGATACCGTCTTCCGCACGCTTGAAGGTCGCCTTAGTCGGGCAAACTCTCACGCACGGGGGATTTGTGCAATGATTGCACAGGGCGATGAATGGCTTGCCGGCGAGGTTCTGCACGTTGTACTCATTGTCCTGGCCAGGGAAAACGTTTTCGTAGTTGTTCGTCCAGATCCACTTGATCTCTTCTTTAACCGTATCGATCTCCGGCACATTATGAACTGTGTGGCAAGCCAGAATGCAGTCTTTGCATGGCCTTTCTTCCTGCAATTTCCAGCACTTCTTCATATCCACAACCATTGCCCATTGCTCACCGCGAAGGGCATTCGGATTGTGGATCGCCTTGGGTAGATCGGATTCAGCGAGAACCTCTCCTGCAAACGGTAAGGCATAAAGCCCCACCGCGCAGATTCCGCTGGTTTTTAAAAAGCTTCTTCTGCTAGTTTTCATCACTGATTCTCCTTCGGGGCAATATGACAAGTCCAGCAGTAGGGCACGCTTCCGACCTTGAGGCCGGTATAGGTGTGGCATTGATCGCAGAACTGCGTTTTGTTCGAATGGCAGTTCATGCATTCGTTTTGCAGGCTCATGTTGTAGGTTTTGCCATCAGCTGCCACATAGGTTCTAAGCCCATCTCGAACCACCCAAGTTCGCCAGTCGTTGAGCATTTGCATATGACCGGTGCGCATCTCCGCTTTGGGCAAGATGCACTGCTTGACAGCCATCTGCTGAATGACGGGAGTATCGATCTTTGGCTCCGGGGCGGGAGCCGCCTTGCCCATGTTGTACCACAAAGGCAAGGTGAAAATACCCACGAAAACCGCCAAACCGATGAGGACGTATCGTGCATCATAGATCTTCATTATCACTATCCTCCATTCCTTCGAGAGGCTCGTTGCGGAGATCCGTTGTCCTCTCGTTTTCTCCCTCCATCACTAAGGCATTAGCGACCAGTTCATGAACTCCGGCGACATCTACGCCTGGTACCCAATAGTTCATTAGTGGCACCAGCACCGCTCGATCTATAGCACAAATGCAGGAAAGCATGTTCACCCCGTGTTGCTCGTGGACATGTTTGACCGCGTTTGCCCTGGGGAGACCGCCCCGCATCCGCATTTCCATAAACTCATCGGTATTCAAACCTGAGCCGCTCCCGCAGCAAAAGGTCTGTTCCTTGATGGTGTTGGGGGGCATGTCGTAGAAGTGATTGCAGACGTTTTGCAGTACGTAGCGCGGCTCTTCAAAGAAGCCCATGCCGCGCGCCGGATTGCAGGAATCGTGGTAGGTCACCTTCAGATGGTCATTGCGGCTCGGATCGAGCTTCAACTTGCCGTTCCTGATCAGGTCGGCAGTGAACTCGACGATGTGCACCATTTTGGTGGATTTGGCATTGTCGAATTTGGTGCCGGTTATGGGTGAAACCGGCTCCTCCAGAAAATCGGCGGGACCGTTCATCGTATCCATGTATTGGTTAATGACTCGCCACATATGACCGCATTCGCCGCCAAGAATCCACTTCACACCAAGCCTCTTGGCTTCAGCGTACATTTTAGCGTTCAACCGCTTCATCATTTCATGGGAGGTGAAAAGGCCAAAGTTTCCGCCTTCGGATGCGTATGTGCTCCAGGTGTAATCCAGACCTATCTCGTGAAATAGCATCAGATAACCCATGAGAGTGTAAGTTCCCGGGTCGGCAAATACATCCCCTGACGGAGTAATGAAGAGGACCTCTGCGCCCTTACGATTGAAGGTCGGTTCGACTCGAACTCCGGTCACCTCTTCAATTTCGTCCACGAAAAACTCGATCATATCCTTGAACGCGTGCGGTTGGATGCCCAAGTGGTTTCCATTCATGTAGCAATTGGCCACAGGGCCTAAAACCCAATCAATGTTGCAGCCGATCAGGTTGAGCAACTCCCTGGCAACAATAGTGATTTCGGCGGTATCGATTCCGTATGGGCAAAAGACCGAGCATCGGCGACATTCGGTGCATTGGAAGAAATAATAGAACCACTCTTTCACAACATCTTCCGTGAGCTCTCGGGCACCGGCCATCTTGCCGAAAAGCTTGCCGGCCACGGTAAAATCCTTGCGGTAGATCGAGCGGAGCAATTCCGCTCTAAGCACCGGCATGTTCTTGGGGTCGCCGGAACCTATAAAGAAGTGGCATTTGTCGGCACAGGCACCACATCTGACACAAATATCCATGAATAGCTGCAACGAGCGATACTTGGCAAGGCGCTCCTTCAGCCCTTCGTGAAGGATCTGCTGCCAATCTTTAGGCAACTTCCAATCGTCGTCTGTCGGCGACCATTCTCTCGGATTGGGAAGACCGACAACGTTTAGGTTCTTAGCCTTGC
>JAVEVM010000757.1:0-2979 GCA_034005055.1 Desulforhabdus sp.
TGAGAGTTTGTTAGTCATCTTTGAACCTCTATTTGAGCTCTATCCAAATGTGAATTAGTCATCACTTTATAGAATAGTGCGTCACCTTATTCAAGAGCAATTTTCAGCCGGCCCCCGGCATCACCAACAGGCGATCTCATTGGCTGAATCATCGAAAGCAACTCGGCTCCCCCATGGCATTCAAAGCATATGAATTGCATATCACAAGTATTGCCATTCTCTCGGTTCGTGGCTAAATATGACTTTCGTCCAGCCGGTTTGGCTGAATTCTGCCGACAGAACGGCTGGCATTGCATGGAGGTATGTAATGAATGAAGAAATGCTGAAGGCGCCATCCGTCGAGATGTGGGCGAGTAAGATCTTCGAGTTCAACGGCGCGAAATTCGATCTTGTACGTAAATCCAAAAATAAGAATTGACGGCAGCAATTTGCGCGTTCTAAAGATTTTCGGATTGATGTAGTATCGATAGCCGTTCTAATTCGAGAACCTGTCAAAGGAGATGGTGAAATGCGATGCGGGAAAAGTCTGAGACAAACTGTATTGTGGTCGATAGCGTCTGTTCTAATCTTGGCCTGCGGTTGCTCCACATTCGGAACCGCCGGTGCGCCTGCAACCCTGGAGCTTTCCCAAATCCACCTGAATGCGCCCCCTTCCCCGAAAGCAAAAGAATATTTGGGACTGCAAGAAAAGAGAACCTTTGCCCTTTCCGAAATCGACGCCAAGATAATCGTGATGGGCTATTACGCCATAAAGTGCCCGTTCTGTCATGAACAGGCGCCCGTCTCCAATAAGATTTACGATATGATAGGTCAGGACCCCGAATTGAGCCGTGATGTTAAAATGGTCGGCGTGATGGTTGGAAGCAATCCCGAAGAAACCGCCACCTACGCCCACTCTATGAATATCCTCTATCCGATGACAAATGATCCGTTTTTTGACATTTATAGAAAACTGGGCAAAACCGGTGTACCTCTGACCCTTGTAATGACGCGAGACGGCACCATCCTGCTGCGCAAAACGGGCGTTATCGCAGACCCCGAAGGACTTGTTAAAAAGATCAGGCAGTTCAACGGCAATCAGTAACCGCTCCAGAATTGAATTCTTTGAAGCCACCGGGGCTCATCGGTTGCATCTCGGTGGCATCGCCACTGTAGTCAATGTTATACAGAAGAGCAGGCAAACACCTACACTCAGCAAACAACGTTTCGCTGCTTCGGTCCCCCCCCACCCTTTCCCAATCTCCTTTTTATCTTGGTAGGTTTCCGTAATTACGAGTTTTTCCAGACAATGCCGGAAGCTCCATCTTGTTTCACCAAGATCTAAGAAGATGGCATGAGTGTTGCCAACCTGTAGTCAGACGCCGATTGTCCTGTGCTGATGTCCAGGAGGCTGATTGTTGATGTCACTGGAACGGTGGCTTTCGGCCATAGAGGAATAAGGAAGCCGCTTTTTCCCGGGCGCTTGTGCTATGCCGGGCTCAAGAAATATGGGTTGCAGGCTCGATTTCAATCAGCATCCTTGGGAGGATTTAACGGTCACCAGGCCGCATGGAAGGGGGAAATCATGTTCAATATTCTGGTTGTAGATGACGACGTTTGCCTGAGGCTTATTCTATCGGAGTACCTGGAAGCTGCAGGTTACTGCTGCACCCTCGCGGAAAACGTTTCACAAGCTCGCAAGCATCTATCGCGCGGCACCTTCGATCTGGTGATCTCGGACGTCAACATGCCGGGTGAATCGGGCTTCGATCTTCTCAGCTATGTCACCTCTCGTTATTTTGCGACGACATTCTTGCTGATGAGCGCCATGGATGATGTGAACAGCAAAAAAAGAGCTTTGCAGATGGGGGCTTGTGACTATCTGGTGAAGCCTTTTCGACTCAGTCAGCTACACGCGATCATATCGAATGTCGCGCAGCAGTGCAGCCGTCCGTCCAGCGCTGCACGGATCAGACAGAGATTGGAGCGAAGTGTGTTTTCTGTTGCCCAAAAATGTAGCCGACAGAAACTGCAGATCGCCTAATCGATCTGCTGGCAGTTTTCTTCGCGAGAGGCATGCGAACAATAAAATCTTTGACCGGCTGGAAAAGGGCTCCCTGCGGGGAGCAAGCTCCTCCTCCTCAAGCCCATAGAAGTACCCCAGTTTCCCTGCGATAGAGTTCCGAGATCTTGTGTGGAGCATTGATTGATACCTTCAGCTTGCCTTAAGCCTCCTTTTTAGAAATCGACATCTTTGACTTTACACTCCCCCAACCCTTCCGGATTGCTCTCGGGAATCTCTTTTGCTTGATTTCAAGATGCTCTGAGGTTAATTTAGATCAAAAAAAATTTACCGGTATTTTTTGAGAGGGCAGATTGGCGTTGCTCGAATGAACAACCTACAATTCACGGAGGAAGCGGCATGACCTTTGAGGAAGTGAAATCGGCAGTTATGGGTCTGAGTGAAGCGGATCAAAAGCGTCTTATTGTTGAGGTTATTCCCCAAATTTGGCCTAACGCTTGTGTGGATGATTCATGTGTTGACAAGGTCAGGGAACTGGTAGATGAAGCAACCGTGAAGCGCTATAGAGAGGAGCACATGGGAAGCATCTAACCGGTTTTCTAAGCTATCTTATTGAATACCCCCCAATTCGATTCCACATGGCCGCATCCGCGCTAATGACTTCAAAGCCAAACGAGCCTGCAGCCCGTTCGGCTGATTGGCTTCGGATGCGGTTTAGGGCAAGCCACCCCTATAGTTGAGGATGAATTCTTTGACCGCGGGCCTCCTCTGGAATGTCCGGCCAAACATCGGCAGCTCCTCCAGCACTCTTTCATTGGATTGCTTCAGAACGCTGATATTGTAGACGGCGACCATCATCCCTGTTCTCATGATTCCCATTTCGCAATGCACAAGAACCGGATGCATTTTTGAATCCGACATGATGCTCAAGAACTCATTGATATGCTCCTGACTGGGCGGCGTATCGACGATCATTG
>JAVEVM010000758.1:0-2978 GCA_034005055.1 Desulforhabdus sp.
GCTCTAAAAAGCGTATTGACGGAAATGCCGCCAAGCAGTCCGGGGATTATCGTGGTCCAGCATATGCCGCCCAATTTCACCAAGGCATTTGCAGATCGGCTCAATTCCCTGTGCAAAATAGAAGTGCGGGAAGCAAAGGATGGAGATGCCGTACTGCCGGGCCTTGCTCTAATAGCTCCCGGAAACTACCACATGCTTCTGGCACGAAGCGGAGCTCGCTATTACGTGGAAGTGAAAAACGGGCCTTTGGTTTGCCATCAGCGACCCTCTGTGGACGTTTTGTTCAACTCAGTGGCAAAATACGCCGGCGCCTACGCTCTGGGGGTAATCATGACCGGTATGGGTAGAGATGGCGCAGCAGGTATGCTCAAAATGCGTGAAGCAGGAGCCCGTACGCTGGCCCAGGATGAAGCGAGCTGTGTCGTGTTCGGAATGCCCAAGGAAGCCATCCGTCAAGGCGGGGCCGAGGCGGTCGTTCCGCTAAAAGAT
Organism: Desulforhabdus sp.; assembly: GCA_034005055.1. Taxonomy (GTDB): domain Bacteria; phylum Desulfobacterota; class Syntrophobacteria; order Syntrophobacterales; family Syntrophobacteraceae; genus Desulfoferrobacter. Next base: position 490 of record JAVEVM010000758.1, read on the forward strand.
ATTCCTTTGACCATCTTGCAGGTACTCGCTTCCAGTGCCTCAAACGATGGATCGCTAAGACAATAATATGAATTGCATGACTAAGAAGCGACACAGAAGAAAGAAGGAGTGAAGTCGTGGCTTACAAAGATCTTACCGCTTTGGTGGTTGATGATTTTTCAACAATGCGGCGCATTGTAAAAAACATACTGCGCGATCTGGAATTCAAAACCATTCTGGAGGCCGAGGATGGCTCAGCCGCAGTAAACCTGCTGAAAGCACAGAAGGTGGACGTAATCGTGTCGGACTGGAACATGCCCAAGATGACGGGCTTGGAGCTCCTCAAGTATGTCCGGGCCGACAGTGAGTTGAAAGACACACCATTCTTGATGATCACGGCCGAATCGCAGAAAGAAAACGTGGTTGAAGCAGTAAAAGCAAGAGTCAGCAATTACATTGTTAAGCCTTTTACGGCCGCAACGTTGGGCGAAAAGCTCGCCAAGATCATTCCTGATTCATAAAAAGGAAAACAAAGTAATGCAGGAAATCCTGGATAAACTGGCTAATGGCGTTATCGGCGGCCATGAGGACCTCATGGGCATGGGAGAGTGCCTCAACATGCTGGACAAGCTCGAAGTGGATGGCTCGCTACATGACCATCATCTTCAAAGCATAGGGCAGTTGAAAAAACTGTTCAACCGCATCATTCTCGAGGAATCCGAAGATCGCGATTCCGACTGGCAGGAGATCCGTCAGATAGCGACAGCGCTCAACGAGGGAAGCTGCGATGGGTGGACAGCAGTTCCCTCTTCAGGTGAAGCGGTCGAAGAATCGGACGAAGACTGGGGGAACATGTCGGAAGGCGAGCTCGCCGGTCCTGCTGCCATAGAAATCCTGGATCCCGAACTGGTCGGTGATTTTCTTCAAGAAGGCAGAGACCATCTGTCTTCCATTGAAATGAATCTGCTCGCCCTGGAATCGAACCCTGAAGACATGGAAGCAATCAGCGCCATCTTCAGGCCGTTTCACAGTATAAAGGGTGTGTCCGGTTTTTTGAATCTGCAAGATGTTCATAAGCTGACGCACCATGCAGAGAATCTGCTGGATGAGGCCCGCTCGGGAAAACTGCAGATCACCGAACAGATTGTGGATGTCGTTCTGGAAGCCGTCGACATATTGAAAAAGCTTTTAAACGATGTGCAGAAAGCACTGCAAGAAAATGTTCCAGTGCAGACTTCGGCGGATATCGTAAAAGCGTTTTGTGAAAGACTGGAGGAAGTCCAGCGGGGAGAACCGGTAAGTTATCAGAGGGAAGCAATTCCCGGCCGCAGCATTGTCGAAGAAGCCACTGGAGTAGAACCCGAAAAAGCGGACATGGCCGTAGACGAAGCCAAGGAAGTTGTGCAATGCACCCGCCAGGCTCCTGCAATCACAGGCGACCCAGAGCGCCCCAGCCGGATGAGAGAGAGTGCCACTTCGGTTCGAATCGACACGCAAAAGCTCGACAATTTAGTGGACATGGTAGGCGAGCTGGTTATCGCCCAGTCAATGGTACTGCAGAATCCGGAGTTGCAGGGAATCAAGAATCAAAAATTACAGAAGGACAGCATCCAGCTTCGTCGGATCACCAACGAGATGCAGCGCATAGCTATGTCGATGCGCATGGTGCCGATCAAAAGCACCTTTCAAAAAGTGACGCGGCTGGTGCGCGATCTTTCCCGCAAATCGGGAAAAGAAGTCTTTTTGGAAATGCGAGGGGAAGAGACGGAAATAGACCGGAACATGGTCGAGGAGATTTATGATCCGCTTGTTCACATGATTCGCAATTCCGTAGATCATGGCATTGAGATGCCGGAAGAAAGGGAGGCGGCGGGTAAGAACAGGCAAGGAAGGATCTTGATTGGAGCAGAACAAAAAGGGGGAAATATCGTTATTGATATAAAGGATGACGGCCGCGGGCTGGACGCCGATACCATACTGAAAACGGCGGTCAAGCGAGGCGTTGTTTCGGCCGAAGAGCAACTGGATGAAAAGACGATTTATGAGCTCATCTTTCATCCCGGCTTTTCAACCAAAGAGGTAATCACAGAAGTGTCCGGGCGCGGTGTCGGAATGGATGTGGTAAAAAAGTGTGTGGAGCACCTCAGAGGCAAAATGGAGATTTTCACCGCTGCCGGTAAGGGCACTCACTTCCAGTTTAAATTCCCCCTTACAATGGCGATTATTGACGGAATGATCATCCGGGTCGGCGAGGAGCGCTACGTTGTCCCCACTATTGCTTTGCAGGAATCATTAAGGCCGAGTGAAGAAGCATATATGACGGTTCAAGGCAAAGGGGAGCTGATCAAGGTGCGAGACAACCTGATGCCCCTGATTAGATTTCACCAGATTTTTGATGTCGAGCCCATGTGTAGAGATCCCTGGGAAGGTTTGCTTCTGGTGGTCAATGAGGATAGGCGCGGGTAGTGTTTGCTTGCCGATGATATTGTCGGTCGAGTGGACGTCGTGTT
>JAVEVM010000759.1:0-2975 GCA_034005055.1 Desulforhabdus sp.
TATGCCCCGTGCGAATTTGCGACTCCTCGAACATCAGCGAGCCGTAGACCCACCCGCGCTCCACCGCCTCTTCAATCTGAGGAGAAAGATCCAGGATCCCGGCAGATCCTCTGGGAAGACGGTCCAGAGCCGTGACAAGATCTTTCGCGAGCCTCGAAAGATCAAGGTCAAAATATCGGATAATCCGGTGCAGATCCGAATCCTGCAGTTGCAGGATCTGATACAGCCAATGCGCCAGATCCACATAGGGGTTGCCCCGCATTTTGCAGAAGACGGTGGCGCTGTCCATGGCATTGAAGGACAGCTGGTTCAGCTTGCCAAAGAGGGAGCCGCGGCTGATTTCGGTCACTTGTGTCATCCTCGCTTCTATGGGTTGACGGTAGCGAATGCATCCAGAACAAGATCATCCGCATCCTTTTTTCCCGGCCGGTCGCCCAGCCACGTGGTCCATCCCAGGCGGTGATCCCCCCCGAGTCGCGCCGCGGGTACTTCGCTCCGTTTCAGGGTCAATCGAACGTCCCAGGCCAGCTCATCCCCGGTACAGTTACGTATCAGCGCCACGAGTTGTCCTATCCTGCTGCCTCCCGGCAGAAGGCTCTCATATTCTTCGAAGCTGAGAGGACCCAGTACGATGCGGAATTTATGCTGACAATCCCAAACCTGTAAACCCAGGATGACAGAACGCCCAAGCTCGCCATTGGTCCGGTCGATCCCCAGACGGCAGACGCTTTTCTGAGGCAGGGCCAGCCAATTACCGATGAACTCCTCCACCCGAACCGGCAGTTTAAAATACTCAGCCGTCATGGCCTGCAGCCCATCCGGGCATCGGGCCTGACACGCCAGGCGTCCGCAAAAATACAGCTTGGTGAGGTCAGGCATTTCATCGCGTTGTCGCAATGTCGACATGCCCAGCCCCGCAAACGACCCGACGTAGTCTGCAAATCGGTCCGACTCCGGCCGGTCGAAGCTTACCGTTGGCTCATTATTGGCCCACGCCCGATAAAACAATGAGAGCATCCGGTGGTGAAAGATGTCCAAGAAACGGGTGAACGTAGGGTCCGCGTGCTGGCGCAGCCTCTGCTGAGCATACTCGGTCAAATGCAGCGGCAGGGGGCCATTGGGCCCCAACAGTCCCAGAAGGCGAACCGTCAACAGGTGCGGCTGACCATCTTCCCCCCTCTGAAAGCTGGTTAAACTCGCCGATTCGAAGCTCATAGCCGGCTCGTGCTTCAAACGGATAGGGTCTGCACTCGGCCGCCGCGAGGCGCCAAGCCTCGGCCTTTCCGGGTAAAGACATTCCATCAGGCGCAGGAGATGAAAAAACCCGAACGCATAGGGCTCTTCCTCCAAAGCGCCGATCCAGTCATTCAGAGGATGTGTCGCTGTCCGATTCGTGCCGGCCATCGCATGATCTCTTCGCGATCAGTGGTTCGTATCACCGTTTCAGTAAAAGAATTGATCCCCACATAACGGGCAAAAAACTGTTCCAGTACAGCTCCCAGGAGAAACACTCCGCTTCCCTTGAATGCCGATTCGTCGAAGTTCACGGTCACCTCGAGTCCCCGGGCAAATGTAATGGGAATAGGGGCGTTGATCTGCTTGGGAGCATCGATTCGCCGGGCCACAGGCTCTGAATGGATCGAAAGGAGGCCGTCAATTTGTTTCCGAACGGCAAGCTCACTGTAGTCCCCATAGAGTGACAGAATCTGACGCAAGGCAGCGGCTCCCTGTTCCATGTCGTTGTCAATGAGGGAGAGGTAGTTCAGACTTAAATGGCTGATCAGATGCCAGGCGGTCTGTTTGAAAGCGTTGGACGCTCTGGGTGGAGTCGGCCCCGCTATACAGTGAATCGATTCGTAGGGAGCCCCGGTCTGCAGATAGAAATCGGTGGGGTGCATGCCAATGGGCATCTTCAAGGGAAGATGGCGGTTGGTGCACAGAATACTCAACCCAAGCTGCTTCAGGTCGCTGCTGAAGGGAGCCTCTTCAGCATCCACCAGGGAGATGTATGACTCACTTCCTCGATATTCTTTGCCCGCAAAAATGGACCGGTCTCCTCGACGCTGCTGCTCTCGCTCCCTGGCAGACAATCGGCGCTGTTCACGGAAAAGAGTGTAATAGGCCTTACGATGCTGGCGCCTGTAACGTTCCTTGACCTCGTAAAAGGGCAAAAATTCCAGCTCGGGTTCAGCACGATCTCCGTAGCCCAGAACTTTACTGATTCCAAATACCTCGAAGTCCATAGGCCGGGTGCGGTCCGGCACGATATGATATTCAGCGGTTCGAGGGGAGAGGTGGATCCGATCCGCACGCTTTGGGAACAGGTTTACGGCCGGTGTGCAAAAAAGGTTGAAATGGGAAGCATCAACGGCATCGGCGAGCGCCGGATTGGCGCGATTGAAAAGGAAAATGAGATCCAACTCGTCAGCATCGCAGCGACGGATCACAGCTTGCATCCCCGTCAATTCAACAAACAGGAAGCGCTCGGGAAACGCAAAATATTCCTGCAACAGCCGATAGCCTTCGAAGGATCGTGCCGTATAAGGCACCAAGGCCTGCTCATTTTCAAATCCCAGGCGTTTCACGGTGGAAGCAGGAAGATCGGCATACCACGCAATGGGTCGTTGAGTGGGCTGCACCACGAGATCGAGTAAATTGCCCAGCAACTGCTCATAGATCTCAAAGGCGGTCTCCTCTCCCCTCAAGAACAGGGAAAGTCGATCCAACGGCAAACGGTCAAACGTCAGCCCCCCCGTGCAGTGCAACCGCAAACGGAGGCCTGCCTTGAGACCCTGCCGACCGGGCACCCCGAGGCCTGTGACCGCACCGGTGCTCGCAAGGTATTCGGCCTCTGTGATCTCCAGAGGCCAGAGAGTGACCTCGTGAGCAGTGAGGTACTCACAGGCTGTTTGCTCGCCCTCGACGATATGGCTGCGCAATGCGGCACCCCGAGGAATGGAAGGACCCTCCTTCAG
>JAVEVM010000760.1:0-2974 GCA_034005055.1 Desulforhabdus sp.
TCTCTGGTTCATCAGAAATGACTTGCACTCGAAGAAAGCCCTTCTTGCCTTGACTTTTATGTATTCTTATTCCCCGGTTCTCTGGGGTATGATTGTTTGAGTTTCCATCCTTAGAATAGAACTCGATTTGAAATTCTTCCAGCTGTTTAACGTGAAAGCGCATTGAGCTAGAAGCTTCTAGACAAAACACCTCCTGCATAGCCCTCTGAATTTCTTCTGGTGATTCGTTTGATGGTATATCATGTTTTCCAGCAATCGTCTGGCCGTGATCGATCAGGTAGTAAGAATAATCGTGTAAGTCGAAAGATTTTTTTAACGAGGCAATACTTTTTGCATAGGGGATACGATTACCGTCGTCGTCCCGTTTCAAGCACAGTGAGGTAAACATTGCACCAATCATGTACACGAAAGGGACAGCAACAAAAAAGTATGCTTGCCCAATCATGACCTCTGGCGCTTTATAGCACAGCAGGTAATACGCAACTATCAGAATGGAAATAATTGGTATTGATAACATGTATTGAGAGCGAGTTGCGGTCGGCATGCGAGGAAGATTAATAGCTCTAGCTTCTGCAGGTGTACGAATCATGATAGAAGAGAGTGCTAAAGTTGAACCAAACAATCCGAGGAGAAAACCGATTGAGCAGAAGCTGAAATACCATGCTGGAGATATGCCGGCGAAACGTGTGTTTGCGGCAATGAAGGGGTAACTTAACCAAAGTGAGACGCAGGAAAAGATTATTGTTATGCCGGCACGTGACTGTGCCCAGTATGAATTACGCGCTTCTTGAGGAGACTGTTTCCATTCAAAAATAAGATAAAATGTAGCAGCTGCAAGCATCGCCGCAACAACACGAAAGGAATGCTGCTGACTCCTTAAGGTAACGTTAAGCACTGGTAATGACTGGAATGGAGCAAGGCCAACGAAGCGTGATATCGCGATAATGGCACCAAGCAGCCAAATTGTTGTCTCTGCAATATAGTAACGTGGTGAAATATCTGGTTTCATATCATCCATATTCTGCAGCTGTCACTGGTAGCGCAATAATAGTCCAAAAGCGGGAATGAAAAGTGTACCACCCTGGAACCCATGGCATCCCTTCTCTCATGGGAAAGGAGGGATGCCGATGATCGCCACGGAGGTATTTATTGTCTCGGGTTTTTGCGGGAAAAACCACATGCCTGGCGGGCGGAGTTCCGGCAATCCCTGCATTACTGGAAAACCCCGCCTGAATCGTCAAGCGGGGTTTTGCCTTCGAGAAGCGGTGGTTTGCCGGACTCGGTTTTGCCCTATCTTTAAATGAGGAGCTTACGGTCTGACGTCGGCTGGTGCAAATGGTTAGCCGACTTCAACTTCGCCCCCGGCTTCATCTGCTTCTATTATCATATTTTCCCAAGGCCACTTCACAGTCGCATACCTACGGTATAGAAGCAATTGGCGATCCACGACACTTACTTCCTCAGTCGCGGTATTGTACGTCAATACTAAACCGCGCCCATCCTCGTCTACCTGAAGTTCTGGTATTTTTTCCAAAATTGCCTTTAGATTGCTGAGCTGTATCCGAGGTTGCCTTTGATAAGCCTGATCGAATATTTCTTTCGCACTCAGTCCATTGACGAGCGAAACATCTGTAGCATCAATGATCACTGCCATTGCGTGCGCGTAAATTCCTGTTGCATTTTTTCTTGACCTGATTCCAGAAGATACGAGTCTTGAAAACTGTTGATAAACAGGGTTTAATTGCTCGGCGTATTCCATAGCAGCGTTGTCAACATGCTTAACCCCCTCAAGTGATTGTTTCTGAATGTTCTTCCTCTCGTGAATGCCTGCATCGTCTAAGGCAAGCAACGTTAACTGCTGCAGAACTCCTGCATTTGAATATGCCAATCCAACTAGCCGTGCGGACGCTTCCGGGCTAAAAACAACTTGCAGCGCTTGTCCTCCCTTAGTTAAGATTCTTTCAAGATCTTTCGGAGACCAATCGACTGATATTTCAACTACCCTTCCCGCCAGATCTGGATTCAAGTGCAAAAGTAGATTTGTCTCCGACCAAACACCTATAATTACGACGAACAAACCGTAATCCCATAGTGTTTTCATATCGAACGCGAACCCACGGCGGTCTTCGGTAGACATATAGTGGAAATCTTCCACCACGAGGTTTTTTCCAGATTCTTTGATTATCTCGGCTACATACCGCAGATCATCTATGTCCTGCCCAACCCGCCGCACTTCAGCTTGATGCGAACTTGAGCCTTCAATCTGTGACGCGAGGCCAACTTTGGCGAGAAGTTCAGTGCCGAACTTTGCAGTTGCACTCAACTGTGCTTTGAAACTTCCTGTTCGTGTTTCTTTGACGACAAGCCTAATCCCTAGCTGGGAAAGAGCATCTACGTAAATATCAGTAAAAGGTTTGCGGAGTCTACACTGGACAACAATAGGGTTATCTAAGACTTTCTGCCTTAGCCAAGACTTGCCACTCTTTGAAGGTCCACGAATCGCCACATGGGTGGTTCGCCGTAGTGTACGCTCAAGGAGAACATCAAGTTCTCCACGATCGACATACGAAGATTCACGCAGCTCGGGAGAAATACCGAATACTTGGTCTACTCTCACAGTTTCTCCTATTGCAGTTCTTTGGCTTAGCATCAAGTAATCTGGGGCTCTTCAACGCGGTGAATGGGTAATGGTATAGTTCCTCTTCACGCCAATTACCCAGAGGTCATACGATTCATGCAACCAGAAACCCTTTTTAGTCTAGCCTTTGGCCTCTTCTTCGCTCCAAGGTAAGAGCCCAAGGCTCAATTCAGTTGATACTGACATAGATGTAAGCTTCCCCCAAAATAGACCGATCTGAAATCTGAGCAAAAAGCAAAAAACCGCTGGTCAGCGTTGAGCTGACAGCGGCTATTTTTCCTTTTCACCATTCCGGATTTCAGATTTGTCAGTCATCCACCCCTCCTACAGATCCAT
>JAVEVM010000761.1:0-2970 GCA_034005055.1 Desulforhabdus sp.
GGCGGAAAAAGTAAAGACAACAAACGTCTGTGGGTGGCCAATACGATATCCTCTGGAACCCTTTGTCCCGTTGCCAAATAGGATAGCGGATAGGGAAAGCGCAGCAACTGATTGATCATGCAGCCGTGATCCATGGTTTCATCAATTTTGGTAAAAATAAGGCTGTGAATGCCCATCGGCTGGAAATGAAAAATGGTCTGTTTGAGATCTGCATCTTTGGCCGTAGCGCTGAGCACCAGAAAATGCTCTATGTTGCCGGCATCTGCAAATATCTCTTGAATAGATTCCACATACTTTCCACGCAGAAAGTTTCTGCCGACGGTGTCCACCAGAATCGCATCATGCTGTTGAAACCGTTCTCTGGCGCGCTCGAATTCGGTTTTGTTAACAGCCAAAGCCAAAGGCGATCCCAGAATGTTTGCGTAAGTTTGCAGTTGATCGGCCGCTCCGATGCGGTAGGTGTCGATGGAGATGATGCCTATCCTGCACTGCCGTTTGATCTTGAGATAAGCCGCCAGCTTTGCCAGCGTAGTCGTCTTGCCCACGCCCGTTGGACCGAGGAAGGTGAAAATGGGGGGGGAGCCTTTGCGCCTCGGCAGTTGCTGGAAAGGTTTGCTGAAGTGGATCGCGTCGATCAGTTGGCGACAAAAGCATTCAACAATTTGGCGCTTGCTCGCCCCGTCGGCGTCGATTTGCTGAAGGACTTTCTTGAGAATCAAGAAGGTTTGCTTCTCATCCAATCCTCGCATCAGCAAGCTGTGGTAAGTCTCTGCGACCGGTTGTTTCATTTGCAGCTGCGTGAAATAATCCTTGGAGGAGATGAGCATCGAGAGAAAGCTTTTGATCTCTTCGATATCTCGTTTGACTTCGTGCTCATCCGTGCTCTTGACTGTGTCCCGTTCAACTGCAGCCATGACCTCCACAGATGATTCTACCGGGCTGAGGACTATTTTCTTATTGCCCAAGATGATGGCATCGGGCCCCAGCTCCTTTTTTACCAGATTCATCGCCTCTGCTATGGTTGGTGCCCTGAAAGTTTTAATTTGCATGGCTGACCTTAATGACTCCAGTAGCTTGGATTTCCACAGTGCTTCTCAATTCATTGTGACTGATCACCACAATGTCAGGCAAAAACCGTTCCAACAGCCTACGTACATGTCGCCGAATCGCCGGCGAGCACAGAATTACCGGATGCTGACCCAAATTGATGACCTTCTTCATCTCATTGTTCACAGACTGCACAAGCTGTCGGACCAAGCCCGGCTCCAAGGCTACAAAGGTCCCTTGATCGGTTTTCTGAATGCCCTTGGCAAGCTGTTCCTCCAAGCCTTGCTGGAAGGTCAGCACATGAAGCTTTCCGCTATCCGTCTCATATGGCCTGGTGATAGTTCTGGCGAGGGCCTGACGGACAAATTCGGTCAAGAATTCAGCGTCCTTGGTAACAGGGGCCTGGTCCGCCAACGTTTCGCAAATGGTTTGCAGATCACGAATGCAGACCTGCTCGCGGACTAGGTTTTGTAGTACCTTTTGAACGGTTCCAAGAGGCAATAGGGTCGGCGTCAGCTCTTCCACCAGCCTCGGGTGAATCTCTGCCAGGTGGTCCAACAGCTGCTGAGTGGTGCGGCGATCCAACAGTTCGTCGGCGTGTCTTTTGAAAAGCTCTGCAAGGTGCGTCGCGACCACCGTAGAAAGGTCAATGACCGTGTATCCCACCTTCAAGGCTTTTTCACGTCGGCTTTCAGGAATCCAGATGGCCGGCAGACCGAATGCCGGATCTTTGGTCGCCAATCCCGGTATTTCTTCACTGACTTCGCCTGGACTGAGGGCAAGGTGATGCCCGAGCATGAGCTCTCCTTTGCCGATGACATTGCCTTTCAATAACAGTCGATATTCGGAAGGCTTCAGCTGCAGGTTGTCACGGACGTGCAGAGCCGGGACAATAATCCCCCAGTCCATGGCGAGCTGTTGGCGAATCGCTTTGATTCTGGCAAGCAAATCGCCGTCCTGGCTCTCGTCAACCAAAGGGATGAGGCCATAGCCGACTTCCAGCTCCAATACTTCCTGCAATGGCGGCAGTCTGGTCGCCTCTGCGCGATCTTCCTCCGAGGAAGGAGCCTCTTCCAGATCTCTGAGCATATACCCTGCTTGCCTTTTCAACAGTATCCAGGCAATACCCAGCAGGGTGCCGCCCACCAGCAAAAACGGCAACAGGGGAAAGCCGGGTACCAGTCCCAGGAAACAAAGCATTGCTCCGGCGATGACCAACGGTCTTGGCTGCACACTGAAAACATTGCCGAAGGCCTCCCCCATTCCGGTGTCGGAGGATGCCGCCTTACTTACCAGAATGCCGGCTGCAGTGGAGATGATAAGGGCCGGTATCTGGGATACCAACCCGTCCCCTACGGTCAGTAGTGTGTAGTTCTTGAGAGCGTCCACCACGTTCATGCGATTTTGCAGCACGCCTATGGCCAGCCCTCCCAGAATGTTGATAAAGGTGATCAGAATGCCTGCAATGGCATCTCCACGCACAAACTTGCTGGCTCCGTCCATGGCCCCGTAAAAGTCTGCTTCTTGCGCGATAGCCGTGCGTCTCTTTCGGGCTTCCTGTTCATCAATGCTACCCGTGTTGAGATCCGCGTCGATGCTCATTTGCTTGCCCGGCATGGCATCCAGTGTGAATCGGGCGGCCACTTCAGAAATACGCTCTGTGCCTTTGGTTATGACCACAAAATTGACGATGACCAAGATGATGAAAAGGACCAGGCCGACCACATAATTTCCGCCCACCACAAACTGTCCGAAGGCGCTGATGATCTTGCCGGCGGCCGTTGTTCCTTCCTGGCCGTTCAAGAGAATCAGCCGGGTGCTCGAGACATTCAGCGCCAGGCGAAAAAGAGTGGTAATGTGGAGCAACGTAGGGAAAATTACTAAATCGACCGCCTTCAGTGTGTAGTCGGTGGTTAGCTGGAT
>JAVEVM010000762.1:0-2969 GCA_034005055.1 Desulforhabdus sp.
GCTGAACAGATTTTCTCCCGGTCTGCAGGCGCGCCTCTTGTGGCCGGCAACTGCATCCGACTGCTCACCGATGCGGAAGAAAATTATCCGGCCTGGATCGACCGTCTCAATTCCGCCAACACCTCGATCCATTTGGAGATGTATATCATTCATGAAGATGAGATCGGTCGGCGGTTCGCGGACATATTGATAAGGAAGGCGCGTGAGGGAGTGCGGGTGCGTGTCCTGTACGACTGGCTGGGAGGGTTTTTCAAGGCCTCAAATCGTTACTGGAAAAGACTACTGGAGGCCGGTGTGGAAGTGCGATGTTTCAATCCGCCCCGGTTGGACAGCCCGTTCGGGTGGCTTTCTCGAGATCATCGCAAAGTAATCGTTGTTGACAGTCGCATTGCTTTTGTCACCGGCCTTTGTATCGGACAGATGTGGTTGGGTCATCCGGATCGCGGCATCGGACCCTGGAGAGACACGGGAGTGGAGATTATCGGACCGGCGGTGGCTGACATCGAGGCCGCTTTCGCAGAAGTATGGGCAATCGCGGGAGAGCCGCTTCCCCCTGAGGAGGTGCCTGACCGCGAGCGCATCGAACCTGCCGGGCAGGTCAATTTAAGAGTCATTGCCACAGTCCCGACAGCGGCCGGTCTTTATCGGCTTGATAATCTGGTTGCTGCTCTGGCCCGGCGCTCTCTCTGGCTGAGCGATGCTTATTTTATAGGGGTGAGCTCGTATGTACAGGCTCTTCGATCTGCAGCCTTGGACGGCGTGGACGTAAGGCTGCTGGTTCCGGGCTCTACCGACATTCCCGCTCTGCGTGCGTTGTCCAGAGCGGGCTACGGTCCGCTGCTGGAGGCCGGAGTCAGGGTCTTCGAGTGGAATGGATCCATGATGCACGCGAAGACGGCTGTAGCAGACGGCATGTGGGCCAGGGTGGGGTCGACCAACCTCAATATCGCAAGCTGGATGGGCAACTATGAGCTCGATGTGGCCGTCGAGGATGCGGCTTTTGCCAAATGTATGGAAGAAAAGTTTCTAAACGACCTGGAAAATTGTACCGAGGTGGTTCTGGGCAGACGAAACAGGGTTGCACTCGCCAATGCAAGGCCCAGAACCGCCTTGCGTCGCAGGCATATGCATGCCGGCAGTGTGGGCCGCGCCGGTGCAGGCACAATCCGATTAGGCTACACCGTGGGGGCGGCATTGACGGAACATCGGCTGCTTGGCCATGCAGAAGCCAAAGTCACGGCCATAGGCGGGGTGCTGCTGTTCATTGTAACGTTGGCAGGGTTGCTGTGGCCTCTTTCTGTTGCGATTCCGGTCAGCGTGCTGTGCGGATGGCTGTCCCTCTCCCTGCTCGTCAGGACATACAAAATGTACTTCCGCAAAACCCGAAAAAGACAAATCCTTAAAAAAGACACGTGAGCCACGCACTGACGAGATCGTGTACAACAGGAAATCAGCCAGGATATCGGTTCAGCCGCACAAGCGCGCAGTTCACCGTTGCAAAACTGCGGCAACGCTTCGGGACTCCTTTTAGGGGCCTGCAGCCTTATAACCCCCGCGAAGTGCGCGAGTGCGGCAGCTAATTGCTTTGTAGAGGAGGTCGTTATGAATCCCTGGACCCTGATTTACGAAGGGTTTGAGCCGTCAAAAGAGTGCCTGTGCGAGGCCCTTTGCACCCTGGGAAACGGTTATTTTGCCACCCGCGGGGCCGCACCCGAATCTGAAGCGGGTGAAGTGCACTATCCGGGTACGTATCTCGCCGGAGGGTATAACCGTCTGAAAACGGAGATTGCGGGACGGATCGTCGAAAACGAGGACCTGGTGAATATGCCCAACTGGCTGGTGACCAGGTTCCGACCAGAAAACGGCGACTGGTTCAATCTGCTCTCTGTCGAAATCCTTTCCTACCGCCAGGAGCTGAACTTGAAACGGGGTCTCCTTTCCAGGACGGTCAGATTCAGAGACAGGCATGGCCGAGAGACCAGTTTGATCCAACGGCGTTTTATCCACATGGAACAGATGCACCTGGCTGGGCTGGAAACAACGATCCTCCCGGAGAACTGGTCCGGTCGAATTCAGGTTCTTTCCGCCATTGACGGGACGGTGATCAATGCCGGAGTTGAACGGTACAAGCAGCTCAACAGCAAGCACTTACTGCCTGTGCGGAGTGAGGCGGCTGACAGGGAAACGATCTGCCTGCTGGTCGAGACCAGCCAATCTCGGCTGCAGGTGGCTGAAGCCGCCAGGACCCGGGTGCATTCCGGAGAGAAACCAATCGAAATCGAGCGTAAGCTTTTGGAGCGGCCGGGGTTCATCGGTCAGGAATTTTTTGTTGAGGTCGCTGAGAAAGAACCTGTGAAGATCGAAAAGATCTTCTCCTTTTTCACCTCGAAAGATTTTGCTATCTCTGAGCCCGCCCTGGAAGCGGTAGAAGCCGTCGAGCACGCGGCGGGGTTTGACGAGCTCCTGGCAAGCCACATCCGTCATTGGGACCACCTGTGGGATCGATGCGACATCCAACTCGAAAATAGCGAGCGTCCGCAGATGATTCTGCGGCTGCACATTTTTCATCTGCTCCAGACCGTATCGCGAAATACCATTGATTTGGACATCGGTGTGCCTGCAAGGGGCTGGCACGGCGAGGCGTACCGTGGGCATATCTTCTGGGATGAGCTTTTCATCTTCCCCTACCTCAATTTGAGAATCCCGATCCTCACCCGGTCTTTGCTACTCTATCGCTATCGGCGCCTGGACGGGGCGCGTTGGGCGGCTCAAAAGGAAGGGTTTGAGGGGGCACTTTATCCCTGGCAGAGCAGCAGCAACGGACGGGAGGAGACTCAACAACTGCATCTGAACCCCAAATCCGGTCGGTGGCTGCCGGATAACACCCACCTGCAGCGCCACGTCAATGCCGCTGTTGCATACAATGTCTGGCAATATTACAAGACAACCGGAGACCGGGAGTTTTTGTC
>JAVEVM010000763.1:0-2966 GCA_034005055.1 Desulforhabdus sp.
AGTGCAAGCGGCCCCATGGGGTGATTCATGCCGAGCTTCATGACGGTGTCGATGTCTTCCTTGGTGCCAACACCGTGGTAGAGGCAATAGACGGCTTCATTGATCATGGGCATAAGAATTCGATTGGCGATGAAGCCTGGATAGTCGCTCGACTCTGCGGGCGTTTTACCGAACTTTACTGAAAGGTCCCAGGTAGTCTTGAAAGTTTCATCGGAAGTGGTCAGTGCCCGGATCACCTCCACCAGCTTCATCACTGGAACCGGATTCATGAAATGCATGCCGACGACTTTGTCCGGTCGTTTGGTCTGGGAGGCTATTCGACCGATGGGGATAGAGGAAGTGTTGCTGGAAAGTATTGCATGAGCCGGACATATAGCGTCCAGATCGCGAAAAATCTGAAATTTTATCGGCTCATTTTCCGTAGCCGCTTCCACCACAAAATCGGCCGCCGACATATCCTTGAGATCGACACTGGTTTTGATGCGACCAAGGGTCGCGTCTTTATCAGCAGAGCTCAGCTTGCCCTTTTCTACGCTCTTGGTGAGCAGGTTGGTGATGTTTTGCAGTCCTTTCTGGACGAATTCCTCTTTAATATCGCTCATGATGACCTGCAGTCCGCTCATGGCTGCAACCTGAGCGATGCCGTTGCCCATCTGTCCGGCCCCTACGACACCAAATGTTTTGATCTCCATTGCTGCTAATCTCCTTTCGCATTCATCTCTTCAGCTCTAGCGTTTAACGACCATGGCTACCGCTTCTCCGCCGCCGAGGCACAGGGAAGTCAATCCAACCTTTTTGTCTCGGCGGATCATTTCGTAGAGTAGAGTGACAAGCAATCTGCATCCGCTGGCTCCAATGGGGTGCCCGAGAGCCACACTGCCACCGTTCACGTTGACCTTGGCAGGATCAAGCTGGAGCTCTTTCAGCGCTGCGACCGTCGATCCGCTGAAGGCCTCGTTGATTTCATAAAGATCCACATCCTGCAATCCGATTCCTTCTTTTTTCAAGCACTTGGGGACAGCCCATATGGGTGCCACCAGAACATACTTCATATCGATAGCAGCGGAAGCCTGAGCACCGATTGTGGCCATTATTTTACACCCGAGCTCTTCCGCTTTTTCTCTGGCCATGACGACCACAGCGGCTGCTCCATCGCTGATTATGGAGGCGTTGCCCGCAGTGGTGAGCCCATCTTTTTTGAACGCCGGCTTCATCTTGGCAAGAGCTTCATAAGTGGTTTCGCGGGGACACTCGTCAGTATCGAAAAGGAGCGGATCACCTTTGCGCTGGGGTATAGGCACCGGCATGATCTGATCTTTGAACTTTCCGGCCCCAATGGCTGCCAAGGCTCTGCGGTACGATTCGGCCGCGTAGCGATCCTGATCTTCACGGGTGACATTGTATTTTTCAGAACAGAGCTCGTTTGAAATCCCCATATGAAAATCATTGACGATGTCCCACAGGCCGTCATGCAGCATATGATCGTGCAGCTTACCATCGCCCATGCGGTAGCCGAAGCGGGCCTTGTCCAGATAGTAGGGCGCCATGCTCATGTTTTCCATGCCGCCGGCCACTATGATGTCCGCATCCCCCACCTGGATAGCCTGAGCCGCAAGCATTGCGGACTTCAGTCCGGAGCCGCACACTTTATTGACGGTTAAGCACTCCACCTCCCAAGGCATGTTGGCCTTAACCGCAGCCTGTTTGGCAGGGTTTTGGCCGTAACTGCACGGCAGCACTATGCCCATAATGACTTCATTCACCTCTTCCTTAGCGATCCCGGCTCGCCGCACGGCCTCCTCAATCACCATACCACCCAGCGTTGTCGCCCCTATACCGCTTAGAGTTCCATTGAAGCTCCCCAGTGGGGTGCGCACAGCACTAACAATCACCGCCTCTCTCATCGTCGCCTCCTTACAGAATGGATAAGTTCGTCAAGGGGATCTTGGGATATTTAACAGCTCTTTCTAACAAAACGCTTTCTCTTTTTCAAAAAAAATGTATTGACGTCAAACAATTCGCAGCAGAATTACTTAGATACATCAGGGAGATTACCTGGATGCATTAGGCCGCTTTGATGAATGTCGGCAACTGACAGTACCGTTCCCGTTGTCTACGGCGTGCCTTTCAATACCAAGGTCCTTTTGATCGTTTCACAGGAAAGGCCTTTGATCAGAATGGTTTTGCGGCGAGATTTATGACCTTGTATGATTTCGAAATTGGATTTGGCAATATCGAAGAGCTTGGCCATGAACTTGATGCATTCTTTATTGGCTTCACCTTCAACGGGAGGGGCCGTTAACCGTATTTTCAATAAGCCTTCGTGAACTCCGGCCAGCTCATTTTTGCTGGCACGCGGTTGCACGAGAATTTGAATGACGCTCCCCTGCGCATGTTCGCTCAAAAATGTCGCCTTTTCATTCATCGAGATTACCCATCATCTGCAATTCAGCCAGCTCGGCAACAGCCTGCCGGAATATCGTAACGCCGTCGGGAGTCCGGAACCTTATTGACTCGCCTCGTCTTAAGGTCGCTCCTACGGAAAAACAGTAGGATACGAAATTGAAAGTTCCTGTTCGTAAACGGTATATTCAGAATATACTTATGCCAAGAGCTTCGATTATTCAAGCCTGCTCGGAAAATCAAAGGACATGATTTGAAGACTGCACACAAAATAACGGCTTATCATTTTATTCCATCGTCTGGAGTTTCGGTGGCCATTGCGGCAGCTGTACTTTTTGGAGCCAGCACCCCCGTTGCAAAGATCTTGCTCAGCGGAGTTGATGCCGTCCTGCTTGCCGGACTGTTATACCTCGGTTCGGGCTTGGGCCTATCTTTCTGGTGGCTATTGCTTAAAGGACTTCGGGTAAGATCAAAAAAGGAAGCCGCCCTTCGGCTTGCCGATCTTCCATGGCTGGCAGCAGCAATTCTTGCCGGGGGCGTTTTCGCACCGATATTGCTCATGG
>JAVEVM010000764.1:0-2957 GCA_034005055.1 Desulforhabdus sp.
CTTAGAAGCCATCGAAGGGGCGTTCTATTGCTGCGGCATTGCGGGCATTATGGGGTTCAAGCGCGATTTTCACGAAGTGTCAATCGAAATGGGCAGACGCCTCATGGAAAAGATTAGAGAAATCGATCCGCAAAGACTGGTCAGCGACTGCTTGAGCTGCCGGATACAATTCAACCAGATGATTTCCTACCGCGTGTATCATCCCATTGAAGTCTTGCGGGAATCCTATGCCGGCTTTGTGACCTGAACAGTGAGCAGTGAACAGAAGCAGGGCCGCTTTCATGTTTTGTTGTGCCACGCAGGGCGTTGCGGCTTGCTAGGTTTTAGCGTTTCATCTTGTTCCCACGCTCAGGCGTGGCAATGTGGAAGGTATTTATGCAGACCCCGGGTGTGAAAGAAAATCTCAAGATCGCCATTGTGAGCCTGCTGATGCTGGGTTGCCTGGCGCTTACCTACTCTTTCCATGTGGTCTTGGGCTCGGGTGCTCTATTTACTCATTTCTTTTACATCCCCGTTGTGCTCTCCGCCTTCTGGTGGAAAAGAAAGAAGTTGCTGGTCCTACTTGTGCTGGCCGGTTACATGATTTTTAGCCGTTACTGCTGCTGGCCCCAGGAAATGGCGAGTCACGAGGACTTCCTGCGGGCCGTGGTGTTGATGGTTACCGCTTCGATTGTCGCAATGCTCGCAGAAAGAATCACAAGAGCTGAACGAAAACAGAAGGAAAGCGAAGCCCGCTATCGGATGGTTTTCGAGTGTATGAGTGACGGCGTCGCGGTATGCGGGCCTTTGGGGCAGGGTGAAGACTTCGTTTTAATTGACAGCAACCAGGCGGCTGAGAGGATCGATGGGATCAACCGACAAGATCATAGAGGCAAGAACGTGCTGGAGGTTTTGCCCCGCATACGCGGTTCGGTCTGTTGGAGGTTCTGCGGCGGGTATGGCTCACCGGGGAGGCAGAGACCCGACTGGGCGCTTTTGAGCCGGACGGCCGCATGACCAGCTGGCGTGAGTATTCCGTGTATCGGCTGCCGTCAAACGAGATTGTCCTGGTTTACAAAGACCGAACCGAACAGAGGCTGGCCGAGCAAAAAGCGCTGCAGCTGGCCTCGTTGGTGGAATCATCCGATGCGGCCATCATTTCCATGAACCTGGAAGACGAAATCCTGAGCTGGAATTCTTGAGCTGCGGGCGTTACGGATTTTTCGCAACCTGGTAAACAATGCCTTCAAATATGGGGGTGAAGCCCTAAGCATGATCCGGCTGGGCTACGATGAATCGGATGAAGACCATATTTTCTCTGTACGGGACAACGGGGCTGGGCTCAAGTGCCAGGATTTCGAAAGGATCTTCGGACTCTTTCAGCGCAACTCGAGGGACAAAAGAGTCGAAGGCCTGGGCCTTGGGCTTGCCAGCGTCAAAGAAGCCGCCGAGCGGCACGGCGGGAGGGTGTGGGTCGAATCGACGCCGGCCAAGGACACGATGTTCTTTGTGGCGGTTTCCAAGGAACTGTGACTTTAAGTCAGGTCGTTGCATAAAGAATAAAGAGGTAGAATTCGTTTCAGCATGGTTTACACTCCTTTTCCAAGTCGCCTGACAGTTTGATCCTGCACACCTTCCGGCTGCGCCTTTGCGCCCTGTCCAAGGTCTTCCACTTCCCGGCGAAGGGAAGCCACCTCATCCATCAAATACACGACTGCCTCCCTCAGGCTCATTCCCTTGAGGCGGTCCTCAAACCAGTGCCGGGTGCGCAGGCAAATTTTCACCAGAAAGAGCATCACCGGAACTTCGATGAGCACTCCAACCACGGTGGCGAGGGCCGCACCGGAAGAGAGGCCGAACAGCATGGTGGCGGTGGCAATGGCCACTTCAAAATGGTTGGATGCGCCGATCATGGCCGACGGGCCTGCATCTTCGTAAGTCAGCTTGAGGGCCCTGGCCGCAAAGTAGGTGATCAGAAAAATGGTAAAAGTCTGAATGGTCAAGGGGATGGCGATCCAAAGAATGGTCAGGGGGTTTTCAATGATGGTTTCGCCCTTAAAGCTGAACAGGAGCACCAGAGTGGCCAACAGCGCAATGATGGAGACCGGCGTCAGCACATGCAGAAACTTGGTGGCAAACCACACCTCCCCTTTCGCTTTAATGATCCATTTGCGCGAATAATAGCCCGCAATCAACGGCAGCGCCACGTAGATCGAAATGGAGAGCAGCAGCGCCTCCCAGGGCACCGGCATCTCGTTGAGCCCCAGCAGAAACTTGCCCAACACGCCGTAGAGAACCAGCATGGTCAGCGAGTTTATAGCCACCATAACGAGCGTCAACCCCTGGTTGCCTCTGGCCAGGTAGCCCCACATAAGCACCATGGCGGTGCAAGGGGCGATGCCTAAAAGAATCATGCCGGAAATGTAGGAGCGATACAGCGGCACCTGACTGCCGTCCTTCAATATGTCGATGCCGGGCAGCAAGTCCCGAAACAGATAGCCGACAAACAGCATGGCGAAGCCGAACATGGTGAACGGCTTGATCCCCCAGTTGACAATCAGGGTTAGCAGCACCGGTTTCGGGGTTCGGCCAGCGCGGATCACTTCAGCGAAATCGATCTTCACCATGATGGGATACATCATGAAAAATAGAGCAATAGCAATGGGGATGGAGACCACCGGCGCGTCGCCCACATAGATGGCCATGGCATCCAGGCGCTTGGCCAGGCCGGGAGCCAGCTTGCCCAGCACAATGCCGCCAATGATGCAAAGGGCTACCCACAATGTCAGGTACTTCTCGAATACATTCAGTTGCTTCGCTTCAGCATCCTGTTTAGCTTTCATTTATCTTTTCCTCCCTTCAATCCGCTAAAATCCACCAAGAATACATCTTAGCCCCGCTGACGAGGCAGGCCGTAAGAAACCAAAAAAAACCGCTCTTTTTCTGCTCACTGCTCACTGCTCACTCAACAAGCCTTC
>JAVEVM010000765.1:0-2954 GCA_034005055.1 Desulforhabdus sp.
CGGGGGTCCTTGATGAACATGAATATCAGGTTCCTGCTTGGATTGCTCCTGCTGGGAATCGGTCTCCTTTTGCCTCTTGGCGTCTATCCTGTTGCCCAGTCAAACTGGTCGGCGACAGTGAAAACTGCAGTCGGTGGAATCCTTTTTTTCGGCATCTTCCGGGATAAGCTCAGGGCTCTTTTTGTGCGAGAGGCCCGGGCGGTCTTTCCTGCCATTAATTCATGATCGGCTCTCGCAGAATTTATCTGTAGAAAGCAAAAAAGATGCCGGAAGATTAGAAAAATCTTTTTTTTGCTGTTGACCCGACTAAGGGTTTACAGTTTACCTTTGGTAGCGTCGTGGCCACGGCATGGAGCACCAACAATTCCGACCAAGGAGGACAACGATGCGAAATGCAATGAATGTCGAGGAGTGGGTCGAGCTGTTCCGGGAGATCGGCCTTGACGATGCAAAAATGATGGAATGGCACCGGCGGTTTGAGGCGAAGCATCCGCAGGCTCATAGGAGCTTTCTCGAGTGGCTGGGGCTACCCGAGGAGGAAATTGAGAAAATTCGCGTAAAGAGCAGTTAGAATGAGGTGGGGCGGCGCCGGCGGCGCCCCACCCGGAGTCAGGCATGAAAAACTACACCATCTCAAAACTTGCTGGAGAATTCGGTCTGTCCCGAAGCGCGCTTCTCTACTATGACCGCATCGGTTTGCTGCCGCCGTCCGGTCGAACTCCTTCCGGATACCGGTACTATACCGATGAAGACCACATTCGCCTTGATCGGATCTGCAACTTTCGCCAGGCGGGACTCACTCTTGAGGAGATAAGGGCTGCCCTGGAGTCCAATCAGGAGCCCAGTCTTAAAGTGTTGGAGCACCGCCTTAAGGAGATCGACCATCGAATCCGGGATCTGAGGAATCAACAGAAGATTCTGGCTGGTATGACGAAAGCTGGTTCCTTCGCCTCCTCCTTCCCGTCGGTAACCAAGGAAATGTGGGTTGAAATGCTGCAGGCTGCGGGCATGGAAGAGAACGCCATGCACCGCTGGCATGCCGAATTCGAACGGCGCACACCCGAAGCCCATCGTGATTTTCTGATTTACCTCGGCATCCCTGCCCGTGAAGTTTTGCAGATCCGCAAATGGGCGGCCGGTTTTCAATTCGCCTCCTAACCCTTCCCTCTGGCGCCGCCTCAAGACAATCGATCCCTGCAGCCTTCTGATCCGGAGTGCAGCGGACTCCAATTTCCAGTTCCAGCACTTCGCCGGCGATTCCTACTAATTCATGATCGATCCCATGATAAAAGAAGATGGCAATGAGGAAGCCTGACTGTAGAATTAGGCCGCCGCGCCACGAATTTCCCCAAAGATCATCAAATTCACAATAGATCGTCCCCTATCCATTTTGCCTCACTCGTCGCAACCTGCCTGCTCTGGAAGGTTTTGCGGCTCCTACCCGGCAGTGACCTCCAGTGGGAGAGTATTTCTTGTGGGAAGTCGTGCATATCGGCACCTTCATTCTTAGCTTGCAATCGAATAAGTGAGTGCTATCTGCTGAGGCGATAGCTGGATATAGCAAGAAGGAAGTAACTCAATTTGACCTGAGAGTTAAAAGGAAAGGATTATACCTATGGCCACAATCACGACCAAAGACGGAACACAGATCTATTACAAGGATTGGGGCAGCGGGCAGCCCGTTGTCTTCAGCCATGGCTGGCCGCTCAGTGCGGATGCCTTTGAAGACCAGATGTTCTTTCTGGCTTCCCGCGGATACCGCTGCATCGCCCATGACCGTCGCGGCCATGGCCGATCGGGCCAGCCTTGGAATGGCAACGACATGGATACATACGCCGACGACCTCGCGACCCTCGTCGAAGTGCTCGACCTGAAGAACGCGATCCACGTCGGTCACTCAACGGGCGGTGGGGAAGTCGTCCGCTATATCGGCCGCTACGGAACCAAACGTGTGGCCAAGGCCGCTTTGATCGGAGCGATTCCACCGCTTATGTTGAAGACGGCTGCCAATCCGGGCGGCACGCCCATGGAGGCGTTCGATGAGCTTCGTGCCGCAGTTCTTGCCGATCGTTCGCAGTTCTGGAAGGATCTCAGTATGCCGTTCTACGGTTACAACCGGCCTGGGGCAAAGATTTCGGAAGGGGTGCGCGAGTCGTTCTGGCTTCAGGGCATGATGGCCGGAATGCCTGCGTCCTACTTTTGCATCAAGGTGTTTTCCGAGACGGACCTTACGGAGGATCTCAAAAGGATCGACGTGCCGACGCTCATCCTCCACGGCGATGACGATCAGATCGTGCCGATCGGGGCATCCGCCCTGCTGTCGGCAAAGATAATCAACGACGCCACGCTGAAGGTCTACGAACGAGCACCGCACGGTATGTGCACAACGCTCAAGGACCGGGTTAACGAGGACCTGCTCGCGTTCATCAAAGGGTAGGCGATTGGTGTGCGCCCGGGCGGCGCGGCGAGGTAGGCATGGATATTGCGCAAGACTGACACCGCTGTCGTCCTCGTTTACCCGCAGAATAATGTCTTAAGCGATAAAGACCTCGCGTGGGGAGCCGTGGGCGATAGCTTCAAAGAGGACAATACCATCGAGAAAATGGAACGCATCTTCAAAGGCCGCGAAGAAGAACGGCTACGAGGTCTTCATCTCCCCTACTATTTCTAATAAATGAACCAGGTTCCCTATAGTGGCCTGATTGGCCCCTTTGAGCCCCATCACGAATTGAATTGGAATGGGCCGGTGGCATTTTTCCTTAATTTTCCAATTGACCGGAAAAAAGATCTCAGCGTATTAATGTTAGATGAAAGCTGGCATCCAGCGCGTTAAGTTGGGTTCTGGATCTCAGCCTTCGCCGCTAAAACGATTGTAGCTTTCCTAACAAGAATCGCATGCTTCGGTCCCCCAACAGCAATCTAGTTGCAGCTCCTTTTCTGAATCGACTTGTCTC
>JAVEVM010000766.1:0-2950 GCA_034005055.1 Desulforhabdus sp.
CCGGCTTTTCCGGCGCATATTGGCCTTCGCCGAACACAAGGTCTCCACCGGCAGTAAAGGCTTTCGCATGCAGCGTTTTCGCATCCTCGGCTGCACGGGCGTCTGAGTGGATGCGCACCTGGCTGAACTCGTAGCCAAGGCGTGGCTCGAAGAATTCACGAAGGGACAGTGGAAGAGGCTGTCCTTGACCTTTGGGGAAACTGATCCGTGACACCGGGTGCGGCTCAACAGCCGGCATACGACTCGCGTCATGGCTTTTCTGGACAGTCTCTCCTTCTCCCTCGACAGCAGATCCGGATTGATCCCCGGGTCTGACAACAAACACCATAAAGGCGCTATTATTGTCCTCGTTGATTTCGTCCACTTCATTGTGAACATCGAGCTCAACATAAGCTTCGTAATGCCCCGCCTGTAAGGGCGCCCCGACCAGAAAGGAATTTTCATATTCAGATTGGCCTGGTTGATCTCCTGAAACAATGGAAGGGGCTCTCATCTCGCTCCTAAGAATATTGTCCTTCTCATCCCTGCATCCCGAGCACAGATCGGCATTGTAGATCGTCAATCTGTCCGTATGCTCAGGTGCGGTTTTCCAGCCTGTATTCCATACGCTGTACCAAATTATGGAATATTCACCCTCCTTGGGTTCGCCTTTGGGATTAAACCCTGAAAAGGTGCGGTTGAAATGCAAAGCGCTATGGAATTCCAATTCCGCCTTATTGTATTCTTCCTTCCGAGAGGTTCTATCGTTGGGTTTGATTGGGTCTTCAGGTTCACGCTGAATGAGCCCCGTAAGGGTTTTATTCCCGGGCGTGTTACGAGTGCTTTGATGCGGCAGCGTTCCAGGCATCGTCATGACCCTGTCGGCCACCCGGTCTGCCTCCTGCTCGAACATGTCCTTTGGCGCACCGATTTTGAGCTTCGGCTGAACCGGACATTCCATCGGCGATCGAGCGGCATGCAGTCGAAAAGGGAACCTCTTGGAGCCAAGCCGTGCACCAGCTGTATGCTGTCCAATTGAAGATTTCAATTTGGACGCCGGCATCGATGCAACCGATCCTGCATGTCTGGTGCTGCTCATGAGTGAAAGGACCATGACTCCGCTCAAATCTCCATTTAAAACTACCTGTCGGTCGCAGCCTTGCCGCCCCTCTGTATTGCTTTCCCAATCGCCTCTGCTATGGCGTGGCTCATCTCCGCCTCGCTCGTGCCGGCGACTGCCTGTACCCGAACATTCATTGCGCCCAGTTGATATTGCATATGGGGACGGACATTCCGGGCCAGGCTTTTAGCGACGCCATCGGCCATGGCCCGCCCTGTTTCGACATTTTTCCCGGGAACTCGGACATTCAACTGCCCAATGTGCAACGTCGATCCCATTGGAATCATCCTTTTGTGTCATCCTCGGCTTTGCCGTTGGTTGACTTTTGACTTTTCGCCCCCCTGGCCCTCATGGCTTTGGGACTTTCGACTCTGTAACCTTTCGACCTCTCGCTGTCTCACCCCTGCGCCATCAAACGCTCCCGTTCCCGGGGACCCAGCGATCGCCCTTCCTTGGCCAGCTCCCGCTCGATGCCCCGCAGGAGATGCTCCATGGCCAGAGAGTCGCGGCTGCGACGGGAAATGAAGATCGATGCCAGTACGGCGTTCTTGATTTGGGCACCGGACGTTTCAACCGTCCCGGCCAGGGCCTCGATGGTTGCCTCCAGGCGCTTCAGGCTCTCGGTGCCGCACAATTCTCCGATGATCCGGTGCCAGATCTTTCGCCGCTCGGCCATGTCCGGGCGGGGAAAATCCAAAACATAGCGCACCCGCCGGGTAAAGGCCGGATCGATGTTCTGCTTCTTGTTGCTGGCGAGGATGACGATACCCCGGTATTCTTCCAGCAGCTGCAGGAGGTAGCTGGTGTCCGCGTTGGCGTAGCGGTCGTGAGAGTCTTTCACTTCCGTGCGTTTGGTGAAGAGCGCGTCAGCCTCATCGAAGAGGAGCACCGCGTTCATCCGGGCGGCGCGTGCGAAGATCCGATTGAGGTGCTTGGCCGTTTCTCCGATGTATTTGCTCACCACGCCTGCAAGATCGACGCGAAAAAGATCCAGTGCGAGGTCTGCGGCGATGACCTGAGCGGCCATGGTTTTGCCGGTTCCCGGGGGGCCGCCGAAAAGGCCGACGAGTCCTCTTCCCCGCGGAAACAAGCGCTGTGCTCCTGGAGATTCCCAGAAAGCGGCACGGTCCCGCGCTTCAAAAGCGAAATCTTCCAGCGCTTCCCGCAGCCTCTCGGGCACCACCAGGTCTTCCCACGTAAAGGGGCAGTCGAGCAGCCGTCCCAATTCACCGAGCCTTTGCCGGGTGAGCTCGCGCGCGAAATCGGCAGCCTCCCTGGCGCTTGCCGGCGCGCGCCGTCCTACTGACAAAATGTCGCCCGTATTGAGCCGATAACGAGTCACGAGGTTGTCGAGCTCGTTGGCGGGCCATGCCGCGGATTCGGGGAGTGCCGACTTCCAGAGCCCCCGACGTTCGTCCAATGTCAAAGCCGGCATTTCCATGTGGTGGTCGATGACATGGTCGCAGGGTGTTACCGCCTGGTCCAGGTCATAAGCCACAAACTGAATGGGCGCCGGAGCCACTGCGCCCGACCAGGAGCGGTGCAGCTGGCTGCCGTGCCAGACGAGGGCCGTGCCGCCCAGCACCGCCGTTCGCTGGCCTCGCATGTAAATGTCAGGCCAGTCGGAGTCCTGAACTTCGCTGGTGTCGATGCTCAGGGTCTGGATCCTGAAGCGCGCAGCGACGGTTGCTGCGAAGGTTCGTCGGCCGCTCCCGGGGGAGCCTGCGAGAAGCACTCGAACCGAAGATCCGTGCTCGAGGACGCGTTGAATGGAGCGCACTGCCGCCTCCACGGGCCATCCCTCGAGGGGCTTCCGCGGTTCGACAAAATGCAGCAGGCCTACCAATGCCG
>JAVEVM010000767.1:0-2943 GCA_034005055.1 Desulforhabdus sp.
CGATCTTACCTCAAAAAAGCATCAAATCCCTGCCAGCGAGCGCTGCAGGGCGGCCAGTTCATCCATAGTCTGCTGCGAGGTCAGAAGCGATTGCAGCCCTTGCTCATAGCGATCTCTCTGTAACCGAAGAACGGAGAGAATACCGTCCTGATACCGTTTCGCAAGTTCCCGGGCAGTCTTTTGCAGCTCCCGGTAAGCAAACAGCTCAACGGCTCCTTTGGTCACAAACGGCGCCAGGGCCGAATCCAGAGCCGCCTCCAGAAGAGTTATGCCGCCGCCGATGGCGGCCTCGAAAGAGAGTATCAACCCGCCCCACAGTATGGAAGTGGAATAGATTCCCCATTCTTTGCTTTTGGGAATCCCCTGCGCCATCTGCTGGAAAGTTTTTTCCAGCCAAACGGCCAGTTTGTCCTGCTCGTCCCAGATCTTCGCTTTGATTTCTTCATCGCTCACTTTCATCTCGGGAGTGCGCAGCAAGCGATAAAGAGGAGACAGATCGCTCGCCGGCGAGAGATTTTCCAGCACTGTTCTGTTGAACTTCTCTACTGCGGCCTTGATGGGGGTGAGATCGATTTTTTGGCGAATCCGCAGCAGCGCATCTTTATGGGACTCCTGCCCCTTTTGCGGCCACAATCCAAACAACCGCAAGGGGCTCAGGATGATCTGCGAGACCAAACGCCGCGGCTTGCCGAGCACATCGTACTTGCCGAAAAGCCGCCGGATTTCCTCCTGCAGATAGTCACGGCTCTCATCGTCGAACTGTTTTTCCTGCTGCGAAGCCAAATCCTTGCTAACGGTCTGAAAAAACGAGTCGAGCTGTCTCAGCCAGTTTTTTGCCGCTTCTCTTTCTGCACCGAGAAGATCGACAAGCAGCCGGGTCTGCTCCTTCAGTTTTTTAACCCGCCGGATTCTTTCTCTTTGCAGAACCACCAGGGCGCGGTCCCCACTCAAATCGGCAAGCAATCTGGCTGCAAAACTTCTGAATTCCGGGTTGTCACGCAGCTTTTCGGACGGACGCGAAGGAAGGTAAGGCATCACCCAGAAGCGGTTCCGGTCAACCTCGATGCCCTGTTCTCTGAAGGACTCGGCCACTTCCCGAGACGCCAGCAGATCTTCTGCCTTGTTGAGAAGCAGGAAGCAGATTTTCTCGTCCCGGTAAATGCGCTGCAAGAACTTAAACGGCACTTCGTCGGCATATTTCTCCTGGCTGGTTACAAAAACGATCACATCGGACAAAAGGTAGAGATCTTCAACCAATTCGCGGTTGCGCACTTCCAGGCTGTCCAGGTCGGGAGTGTCGACCAGGGCGACATGAGCGAGATCCTTGCGGGCATGCTGCAGCACCGCCAGATCTCCAGCGGTGCCGGCTTGAGGCGAAAACGCTTCACCCTCAAGGGACCGAGCAGTGACGGTCATCGAATCAAACGGAAAGTCAGCTGCCACCGGAGCATCGCGATGAGCGTAGACGATCGGGCCAAATGTCTTCGGCCTTTCAACTCCCGTTTCGCTCAACGGTTTCTCACACAGAGCATTGTATATGGTGGATTTTCCCGTTCCCGTTCCCCCCACGAAGACAACCCAAAGCAGCTCCCTGGAGTGCTTGTAGGCATAGACCGCCCAGCGCTTCGGCAACTGTTCCAGAAGACGGTCGACTTCCCTTGCACCGGCCGTAAGACCGGGGCATTTGATCTTGTCCCGGGAAAACAAAACCCGCTGGGGCGGCTGCAGATTGTTCGCACTTTTCGTATCAGAAGGGGTTTGCATCGACCTCGTCTTTTAACGTCAAATCATGCGGAAGAGTGGTGGAAAGCGGTTGGTAGAGCTGTAAGAGCCAGTCTCCATTGTCGGTGCGCAGCAGCCACTTGACCAGCAGCATGCCGGGATAGGTCTTGTGGTACGATATCTCCTGCAACGGAAGAACTTTTTCCCGTATCTGGAACCGACGTCGATAAAGAAAGTGAATCGCCTTTGAGCTAATGACAACCTGCAGCGGGCTGAACCGGGGAATCCCCGGAATCTTGATCGAATGGGCACGGCCCGTCCAGCAGAGCTTTTCGTCCGGATCTTTATGGCGATCGTAAAAGAGATCGTAGGCTAACGGCACCGTTTTGGATGCCATCCAGGCCGCCTCTTTTTGCAAGTAGCACTTCATTTTGAAAAACAGAGCGCCAAAGAGCATGCGCACGGTCCTCAGAATTAACGGAAAGACCAGCAAAAAGAGGGTGAGGCATGCCACGGTGAGGAAGAACGTGATCTTCGGATAAGCGAGGCTCAGGTACGAATAGCCGACGGCCACCACGTCTTCACCGGTGCTCAGGATCATGTTGGAAAAAGGCTCGGGACTGGCATTGATAATGAGGCGCGTACCAGCTTTGGTTATGTGAGCTGCCGAGGCAAGGCTGGCACCGAGCATGAAAACGATCACTTCCATGGCCGGAGAAGCCTCGCCCACCTGCATCAAGGCCAGCATCGCTCCCCCCAGCGGGCGGATCAGCGTGTGGATCGAATCCCAAAGAGTGTCCAGTCCCGGCACCTTGTCCATCAAAAATTCAATGAGGTACAGAAAGACAGCCACGAAAATGACGGCATCGTGCGCAAGCACCTGGAATTCAGGCGGGAGCCCCTGCACCAGCTGGTATTTGGCGCAAATACCCACGACGGCAACGGTGGCATACAGATTGATCCCCGCAATAAAGGACAATCCCAGAATAGAACCGAGCTTGGCAATGATTTCCATGGCACTCCCTGTCTCCCAATGTTCTCATCATTCTAGGGAATTTTACTCCCCATGGCAAGGAAGAGGAATTTTGATACAGCTTAAGCCGGTTGTAATGACGCTTCCGCTGCTCTATTTCTGTGTTCCCGCTCTTGTGCAATCCCTTCTGCCTAGACATTTTCCGCAAAAAAGATTGACAGGAGACGCGTGAATTGGCCAATAACAGA
>JAVEVM010000768.1:0-2942 GCA_034005055.1 Desulforhabdus sp.
CATAATTCTTGCCCTGGTTCACCAAAGGGTTGGTAGCCGTGGGGCTGACCGAAGGCACTTTGGCCGCTTCGGAAATCGGATTCCCGGCCATGGTATTGCCGCTGATGGCTTCTCCCAGAATGCCAAACACTTTTTCTTTCTCGACCAGAAGAGTCACTGCGTTCGCCGCTTCGATCTTGTCACTTTTGGTATCGACCAGTATCACTTCGGTTTTTTTTCCCAATACCTCGGGCTCCATCTCTTTGGCAATAGAGATGCCGTTGTTCTCCATTTCACCATAGGCGGCTACCGCTCCAGTCATCGGCAGATAGGCCCCGATTTTGATCGTATCGGCAGCCGTTGCTTGGCTGCAGAGTCCAATGAACATAAAAGAGACCGCCAACATCAAAGCCAAAACACTTTTCTTCCCCATCACTGCCTCCTTTTCGTTAAATCCCGCCATGTTCCTCCGATTTCTGGAACCGCCAACAAGCATCCATGGTACTGAAGAATTTTGATCCCCAAATCTGTACTCTAGGGGTTTTTTTCTGTCAATAAAAAAGGTTTGATAGAAACTTTTCAAGTTCCGCTACTGGATTTTTGTGCAGCACTCGATCGATCGGCTAATCATAAATCCAATATCCGGATTGAATCCCCTGCGTTGTTTTGGTATATGGGGAATTTACTGACGGACCAGATCGCTCGTCACAAATGCATACCGAACCGAGCGATCTTCCGACTTGGCTTGGGCATCAAGAAAAGGGATTAGGATTGTAATGCCAACCGCTTTTGTCACCGGCGCGACGGGCTTCATCGGCGGGCACGTCGCTCTTGCATTGTTAGAAAACGGCTGGAAGGTTCGCGCTTTGAAGCGCGATAATTCAAATCTTCTCTGTTTGCACGCAAACGACATTCACTGGTGCACAGGCGATATCAGGAATTTCGATCTGCTCTGCCAAGCCATGGCGGGATGTGAAGCCGTTTTCCACGTGGCCGCCGACTATCGGCTTTGGGCAAGGGTGACTGCCGAAGTTTATGAAAGCAACGTGCGAGGCACCGAAAATATTCTCCAGGCTGCACTGTTGCAGGGAGTAGATCGTGTCATACACACCAGCAGCGTAGGAGCACTTGGGCTTAACCGCGACGGCACCCCTGCCAATGAGATGACGCCGGTGCGCCTGAAGGATATGGTCGGGCATTACAAAAGGTCGAAATTTCTGGCCGAGCGAAAGGCGGAAGGATTCATTCGCCAAGGACTGCCGGTGATCATTGTGAATCCGAGCACACCCGTTGGACCGGGTGATCACAAACCAACTCCCACGGGAAAAATCATTGTCGATTTTCTAAATGGAAAAATGCCTGCCTACCTCAACACCGGCCTCAACCTGGTTCATGTTCGCGATGTGGCTCGCGGACATCTGCTGGCACTAGAGCAGGGAAAGATCGGGCAAAAGTACATTCTGGGAAACCAGAATTTAACACTGGCTGAGATTTTTTCATTGTTGCAGCAAATTTCCAATATTCCTGCGCCGCGTTTTCGCCTTCCCTACCGGCCGGTTTTTTGTCTTGCGTGCATTAACGAAGTGGTGTCGCGAATGACGGGAGCAGAGCCTCTCATACCGTTTGAAGGCGTCAAAATGGCCAACCGTTACATGTTTTTTGACCCCTCTAAAGCGGTACTCGAGCTCGGGCTGCCCCAAACTCCTGTGACTGCCGCCCTCGAGGAGGCGGTAACATGGTATATGGAAAACGGTTACGTTAAGAAGATGGCGGAATCCGGGAGCTAGCATCCGGAATCCTAATTATCTCAGTACAATGAGGAATTCATAATGCGTTTTCCCCTTTCCCTGTATCTTTCCATGGCGAGCTATTTGATCAAGAAAAAGATCTACAAAGAAGAGCATTTTCCTCTGGTATTGATGCTCGAGCCCACTCATCGATGCAATCTGACCTGTTCCGGATGCGGGCGGATCATTGAGTACTCAGCCACTCTGCACCAAGAGATGACCCTTGAGGAATGCCTGCAATCGGTGGATGAGGCCGACCCCCCGGTGGTTACCATTACCGGTGGAGAGCCGCTCCTTTATTCTCGAATCCGACCGTTGGTTGATGAAGTTCTAAGTCGTGGAAAACACATCTATTTCTGCACCAATGGGCTCTTGCTCGAGGATTCGCTGACCCTGTTTCGCCCCAGCCCTCGTTTTACCTGGAATATCCATTTCGACGGAACGGAACCGGTGCATGAGCAGATCATTGGTAGAAAGGGCGGTTTCAAGAAAGCTCTGGCCGCCGCCCAAGCAGCCAAAAAGCAAGGTTTTCGAGTCAGCACCAACACGACCGTCTATCGGGAAACCGATGTGCGGGATTTGGAAAAGCTCTTCATCCAGCTGACCGCCGCAGGAGTTGACGGAATACTGGTGGCACCCGGCTTCAGCTACGAAGAAGTCTTGCGCGATGTCTTCTTGTCTCGGCAGGAGATCATTGGCAAATTTAAAGAGATTCGCACCTGGCAGAAGCGCTTTCCGATCATCAGCAATCCGATTTACATGGAATTTCTATCCGGCAAACGCCATCTTCAATGTACCCCATGGGGAAATCCAACCCGCAACGTTCGCGGTTGGAAATCTCCCTGCTACCTCATCACCGATGCCCATTACGCCAGCTACGATGAGCTCATGGAAAAAACTGACTGGAGCCATTATGCATCAGGAAAAGACCCACGCTGCGCCCAGTGTATGGTGCACTGCGGCTATGAACCGACGGTTGTGCGCCAAATGAACGGCAAGGATTTGCTGCGTATGGTCAAATGGAACCTCCATGTTTGAGCTGTTGCGACTTCTTTGGGGAACGGTGCTGCTGCGTCCCTATGTTTTCTCCTTCCTGCTGATTTATCTCATAGCCGGTGCGACCCAGATGGGATGGCAACGAGCTCTCCTCTACTTACCGCTGGGCTACGGCATAGC
>JAVEVM010000769.1:0-2939 GCA_034005055.1 Desulforhabdus sp.
AGATCTGTCACGAAGGGTGCATTACCCTCAGCGAGGGGATAGCCGTCATCCAGCATGAGCTTTGCAGCACCTGCACCCAGTGCATCGCCATCTGCCCGCAGCAGGCACTCTCCTGGGATCAGGTGCCCCCTACGGCCTTCGATCCGGCCTTCCTGCCCTCCCCGGCACAGATGGCAGAGCTGTTGAAAGAGCGGCGGAGCATCCGCTTCTTCAAGGCCGACCGGCTCGACCGTGGACTGCTTGAGGAGATCGTCGGGTATGGCATCGACGCGCCCACGAACAACTATGCGCTGCGGGCGATCGTGGTCGATGACCCGGCGCTCATCCAGGAACTCGATCAGGTCCTCGTAGCCTTCGTCAGGCGGATCTACCGACTTGTCTTCAAGTCCGCATTCGTCTTCAACCTCTTGAGGAAATTCACACCTGCCGATCCCAAAGACAAGGTCAAGATGGAGGAGACGCTCGAACGAGGATACGCCTTTCATCGTCCACCGGCGGTGGTTTTCATCGTCGGGGATCGCCGGATTGCGCTCACCTCAGAGAGTGCACAGTATGCGCTCTCCGCTATGATGCTCTACGCGCAGGCTCAAGGCATTGGAAGCTGCCTTTGGGGAGCCTCGCAGATCTTCCTGGACCGGAGCCAGACCGTGAGAGAGCGGTTGGGTCTGCAGAAGCACGAGCACATCATGGGCGGCCTGGGGCTCGGCTATCCGGCGGTGAGCTTCAGGAATAAAGTCAAGGGCAAGCACATGCCCATCCAGTGGAATGAAGGGTAGACAGCAGACGTTTCGTTTCCTATCCAACCCGAATGTCCCAAGAAACCAATTTTCATTGTATTATCTCTATGTATTATATTGACTTTTAGCAAAAGGGCACTTATACTGTTAGTAGCTGAACTGATCCAAAAGCTTGAAGTCAGAGTACTTTTTGAATAGGGGTGACTCATGAGTCAAGAACAACTTGTACGTGATTGGTTGGAGCTTCCGCCCACAGCACAACAAGCCGTGGTAGACTTCATTGCATTCCTGCGGGCGCGCTATACCCTCACCCCACCTCCACAGCTTGACGTACCCTGCAAGTTGAGCGAGGAACCCTTTGTCGGCATGTGGCAGGACCGCACTGATATGGAAGATAGCACTCAGTGGGTTCGCACCATCCGGACACAAGAATGGGACTGAATCAATACCCAATAATTATGAGCATAATCCATTGACATGGGTGATCATTATATTCCGCAATTCTATCTAAGAGGTTTTACTGAAGCCCCAGAAGTGGACTTAGTTTGGGTTTACAGAAAAGGGGGCGAGGAACCCTTCAAAACATCTATCCGTAACATTGCCCAAGAAAACCAATTCTATTCGCCAGAAACAGAGAAATATTTAGCCAATGAAATTGAATGGCCAGCAAGCAAGATCATACAGAAAATACGAGGACAACGCCCCATTACCCATGAGGATAAGGTAACACTCTCAAAATATATGGTAGTAATGTGGAAAAGGGTACCGCGATGCAAAAGGTGGGTAACCGATAAAGCCCCTGAGATAATGGCGCCAGTTTTTGACCGATTTGATAATGAATTGGCAGAGTTAGGTAAGCAAAATCCATCAAAAATCGACCTTGTCGAACGGCGAAGAAAAGAACTGCGGGAACTTCGAGAGAGTAAAGAAGACAAATTTGTTTCTGACATGTGGTTAGAGAGTATTCCGCCAGACAAAACTCCCCAATCTGTCAACATCCTCAGCCAAATGACCTGGGGATTCCTTACTGCAGGAAGCGGGCAGTATTTTATTACAAGCGACAACCCACTATTCTTTTTCCCAGAAATAGGTATCGGCAGAAAAGAATCCGAAGTTAGCTTTCCAATCGCAAAGAACATCGCACTGTTGGCCACATGGAGGATAGATATTGGCGAAGGCTTTTTCCCAGCACGCGATCGGGTTGTCAAAGAGATAAATCAAAGAACAGCAAGTATTTCAACCAAGTTTCTTTATGGCCCATATCAAGAAGCCTGGATACAGGCTTTGGCAAACAAAGGTAAATTCAATTTGAACCGAATCGATTTTAAGGGCCATGCGACATAGCATTTCAGTTAGGCAAAAATCTCAACAGCCAAATTTAGTGTACTAAAAGCTCATTCCTGACAGTGAGGAGATGAATATGAACGCAGAAACAGTGTCAAATGAAAAGACAGAATCAATCAGGAAGGAATTGGATCCACTATCCTTTGAAAAAGCACAAGTTGGCTATCAAGTAGCAGTGAGCCTTTGGACTTATCAGGGCAATCTCAACTGGGGTAGGTTCAATATCATGCTAACCGCTAATAGTATTATCATTTCTGCGATTGGCCTTGTACCATCCTCACCATCCATTTTTCGGGATGTCTTGCCGATCGCTGGTCTATTCCTATGCATTCTGTGGCTCTTTTTGACAGCGCGAGGGTTCGATTATCATAAATACTGGGTCTCGCAGGCACGCTCGATAGAAGAAAAGTACTTAAGTGACGTCATCAAAACAATCTCAGAAGCTAAAACCACCAAAGAAGGTGGCAAAATGGAATTCGGCTGGTTATCAAAATTAGGCGGCTCACAAAAAAGAGCAACTTATCTCGTCATCTTTGTCTTTGTGTTTGTCTATGTCTATGCTCTTGCCTTCATCCAGCTTTAATCACAAATGAAATAACCATGACAGAAATCTTTCCCGAACCGATTCTGAATTTACCCGAAGCTGACATCCCCTTGAAAGGAGTCCAAGCCTATCTCTCCCAGGCGGAGGATCATCAGATCATCTTCATGGAGTTCAGTGAGGACGTCGAACTGCCGGAGCACGCCCATGCGGCGCAGGTGGGCATCGTCCTCGAAGGGAAGATCGATCTGGTCATCGACGGCGAAAAACGGACCTACACAAAGGGGGATCGCTATTACATTCCTCAAGGGGTGAAG
>JAVEVM010000770.1:0-2935 GCA_034005055.1 Desulforhabdus sp.
CAAAAGATCCCAGTTTTTGACTCTGCAGGATTCCATCAAGCAAGGGATTTTGTGGAAGACTCTTGACCTTTTAAACGATGATCCACCTGCCGAGGGATTGCACCTGATCTTCCTCAGAAACAACATACTCACCTATTACAGTCCGCCGCTGTTGCAGCCGGCTTTGAAAAAGGTGACGGAGAGTCTCGAGTTGGAAGGTTACCTGATAATCGGCGCCAAGGAAAAGCTGCCGGGAACCGCCACCAATATGCAGCCCTATTCCCGGTATCCCCAGGCACTTATTCGAAGGGATAGGCCTTGGCGGGTTCACAACGAAGAATGAGCATACGACAAGTCGTCAATTTCTGCGCCTGTGAGTTGAAAACAGATATATTGAGAGGAGTTGAGCATGCCCACCTATGATCATGCCTGGCTGTGTGAAGAGATCGTGAATGGGGCCATGGACGCCATCATTTTTGCGGATCGGGAGGGAGTGATTAAGCTTTGGAACAGCGGCGCGGAAAAGATGTTCGGTTACTCTTCTGCGGAGGCGCTCGGGCAATCCCTGGATATCATCATTCCCGGGCGACTGCGGGAGCGCCATTGGAGCGGCTACCGGCAAGTCATGGCAAGCGGTGTCACTCGCTACGGCGAGCAACTGCTGGCGGTACCGGCGGTGAGAAAAGATGGAGCCAGCATCTCCATCGAGTTCACCATTCTGCTGGTGCGGGACGAAGACCGCGAGCTGGTCGGCTCGGCCGCCCTCATCCGCGACGTGACCGCCCGCTGGCAGAAGGAGAAGGATCTCAAGGAAAAGCTGGCGGCGCTGGGGTCCAGGCAAATGGATAAGGGGTGATCTATGGTAACGAACAAGCTGCTTTCCTCGCTGCGCTTTTTCCGTCGGCGAGCGGGGGAGGAACGTTGTCGAGAGCAGAAATTATCCGATGGCTGGGCTGAGCTCCGGTGCGGCGAGCGCGACTGGGAGGATTTTTACCGCAGGCGCTGGCAGTACGACAAGGTGGTTCGCTCCACTCACGGGGTTAACTGCACCGGCTCCTGCTCCTGGAACGTCTACGTCAAAGACGGCATTATCGTCTGGGAGACGCAGAAGACCGACTATCCCGGCACCGGCCCCAATTTGCCCGACTATGAGCCGCGCGGCTGTCCTCGCGGGGCAACTTATTCCTGGTACACCTACAGCCCAGTGCGGGTCAAACACCCTTACATCCGGTCGGAGCTTTGGCAAATTTGGAAGCAAGCCCTGGCCGCCCACGAGGATCCGGTTGCGGCCTGGCAAAGCATCGCCGCCGACCCGCTGCAGACGGCGCGCTACAAGAAGCAACGCGGCAAAGGCGGTTTCGTTCGGCTCTCCTGGGGCGAAGCGGCTGAACTGATTGCCGCCTCACTGGTCGGCACTATTCAGACCTATGGGCCTGATCGAATCTTCGGCTTTTCTCCTATTCCCGCCATGTCCATGGTCTGTTACGCGTCGGGCGCGCGCTTTCTGTCGCTGATCGGAGCCCCCATGATAAGCTTCTACGACTGGTATTGCGACCTGCCGCCCGCTTCGCCGCAGATCTGGGGAGAGCAGACCGATGTGCCGGTGAGCGGCGACTGGTATGAATCCACATACATGATCGTGTGGGGGACCAACATCCCCATGACCCGCTCCCCCGATGCTCACTTCTATACGGAAGCCCGCTACCGTGGTACCAAAGTGGTTGCAGTGGCACCCGATTACGCCGAATACGTCAAATTCGCCGATACCTGGCTGCCGGCCCGAGCGGGCACCGACGCGGCGCTTGCCATCGCCATGATGTTTGTCATCGTCAAGGAGTTCTATATCGACCGCCAGTGCGACTATTTCATCGATT
This sequence comes from Desulforhabdus sp., assembly GCA_034005055.1. Lineage (GTDB taxonomy): Bacteria > Desulfobacterota > Syntrophobacteria > Syntrophobacterales > Syntrophobacteraceae > Desulfoferrobacter. Next base: position 1,854 of record JAVEVM010000770.1, read on the forward strand.
ACGCCAAAAGGTTCACCGACCTGCCGTTTGCCGTCGTGCTGAGAAAGGAGGGAGACGGCTACGTTTCGGATCGCTTTTTGCGCGCCTCGGACCTGGGAGAAGAGGTTGAAAACGGCGATTGGAAAACGGTGGTTTTCGATGCATTGACGGGTAAATTTGCCGTGCCCAACGGCAGCATCGGCTTTCGCTACGGCACGCCGGGCTGCTGGAATCTGCAGATGCGGGACGGTGCAACCTGTGCCGAGCTCGATCCGCTGCTGAGCTTTGCTGCCGAAGAGCATTGGGTGCCGGTCAGGTTCCCCTTGTTCGAAGCTTCAGGCGTCGGAATCAAAACGGGGATGGCTCCGGTCAAAAGTATCGACAGGGCGAACGGTGAAATCCTGGTCACAACCGTATTTGATTTGCTGGCGGCCCATCTTGGGATCGATCGAGGCAGGGACGGCGATGTTGCGGCGAGCTACGATTCCGATCTCGCGTACACTCCGGCATGGCAGGAGAGTATCACCGGCGTCAACCGGTGCGAGGTCATCCGGGTGGCCCGGGAATTCGCTGAAAATGCAGAAAAAACCAGAGGCAAATCGATGATCTTCCTGGGCGCCGGTACCAACCACTGGTACCATAGCGACACCATCTATCGGGCCATCGTCAGCCTCACCACCTTGTGCGGCTGCCAGGGAGTCAACGGCGGCGGCTGGGCTCATTACGTCGGCCAGGAAAAGGTTAGGCCGCTGGCCGGCTGGACGACTCTCGCTTTTGCCCTGGATTGGCTGCGGCCGCCGCGCCAGCAAAACTGCACCTCCTTTTATTACTTTGCAACCGATCACTGGCGCTACGAGAACCTGAGCACGAAGGTGATGACTTCACCGCTCTATCCACATCTCCGGGAACAACACCTGGCGGACTACAATGTGATTGCGGCAAGGCTCGGCTGGCTGCCGTCCTACCCACAGTTCAACCAAAACCCGCTGGATATCTGTAATCAGGCGGAAGAAAACGGCGCCGCAAACGAGCACGACATTGTTTCCTATGCGGTGGATAAACTGAAAAAGGGCGAGCTGAAATTCGCTCTGGAAGATCCCGCC
>JAVEVM010000771.1:0-2931 GCA_034005055.1 Desulforhabdus sp.
GCATCCGTCGGATGCCGCAATTACGATCTGTCGCGCATACTTGTGGCGAAGATCCCCTACCACATAGACGCCGGGAATCTTTGTCTCGCATTTTTCATCGGTCATGACATAACCGCCCGCATCCATCGGTATGCCTGCGGGCACCAGTTTGTTATTCGGAGAAAAGCCGATGAAAATAAAAACGCCGTCCGTTGCGAGCTTTCTCAGCTCCCCTGTCTTGGTATCTTGCGCCTCAACCGCACACACACCATCCTCGTCAGCCTTTATTTCTGTGATAACCGTATTCCATAGCACCTCGATCTTGCACTCGCCAAAAACGCGCTGTTGAAGAATCCTGCTGCCACGAAATGCATCGCGACGATGAGCCAGATAGACGTGCTTGCACAACTTGGCAAGGTAGAGGGCCTCCTCCAAGGCGGTGTCGCCGCCTCCCACCACGAGCACCGTTTTGTTCTTAAAAAAGAAGCCGTCACAAGTGGCACAATAAGAAACTCCTTTGCCGTAATATTCATCTTCACCGGGGACGCCCAGTTTTAATGGGCTGCCTCCTAAAGCGATTATCAACGCATAGGCATGAATGGTTTTCCCACCTGCCAGTTGCACTGAATGGTAATCGAGCCCGGGCTCTATCTCCACAACCTCCTGTTGGATCACTTCCAAATTGTAGGATTTGGCGTGTTGAAGGAATTTTTGAGATAATTCAAAGCCGGTTATGTATTCAAAGCCCGGATAATTTTCCACGCTGTCCGAATTGGCGACCTGACCGCCGGCAAGCCCCTTCTCAATGAGCACCGTTTTTAAAGCCGCCCGCATCGCGTAAATCCCGGCTGTCAGACCTGCCGGCCCGCCACCAAGGATGATCAAATCGTAAAGTGTAGTTTCTGTCATGATCGGCTCCACCTGTTTGTATGTTGATCAGATGATGCAGCATAGCAGAAAACCCGGTGATAAAGCTAGTGCAGCAAAAGCTCCAAGCGGCTTCTAATTGATCCGTTCCGAATGCCTGTCACTAGGAGCTTGGCCGAGAACTGTCATTTCGAGCCGAAGGCGAGAAATCTCGTACTTGTCAATAGCTGATTTACAGATTTCTCACTACGCTACGCTCCGTTCGAAATGACAAAAGAGGCATTCTCGGACAAGCTCCTAGAAGTATTGCAGGCCGCACCAGTTTTTTTGGCTTGTCTCCGCTTATGCGAGTTTTTTTTGCCTTATTTTGTTGTACAATTTGTTTAGTCAGCAGGAATCCATGTAACCGTGTCCATCACTCGATCACCTTAGCCAAAGGGAAAAGGAGGGCCTTACTATGTACATCCAAGAATTGGAGCTCTTTCAAAGGCTTCCCTCACACATCATCAACGAGGTGGCAAAATTGTGCGTTGAAGAAAGCTACCCTGCGGAACATGTTCTTTTTCGTAAAGGGGAAGATGCAGACTACCTCTATCTCTTGGAGGACGGGCAGGTTGCCGTTACCGTCGAAGGAGAGAAGAAAGTCGTCTTTCCGATCACCGAATCGGGAGCTATTTTTGGCTGGTCCGCCTTGGTGGAGCCAAGAAAGTATACCGCTTCGGCTGAATTTGTTATGGACAGCAAGGTGATGAAACTGGATGGGGAAAGAATGCTCAGACTGTTCGAGCGCTATCCGGCCGAAGGTCTCCTGATCATGCGGCGGCTTGCCGGGGTTGTTGCCGCCAGGCTGCTGGAGAGTTATCAGAGGCTGAGCGTGCTGAAACAATAATGGCAGGTGGCAGCAGGCGAGCGGTTGCGGCCGGTTGCTGCTTTGCAGTCGTGACCTTCTGCTCCTAGAGCGATTCGAGCGCCTCATAGGAGCTTGCTATTCGATCCCGTAGCATAATCACCAGCTTTTCCAGTATTTTTATTCTCAGCTGCGGATTTTGGGCAACAATTTCAGACAGAGCCGAACAGGGTATACAGACTACCGTTGTCGGCTGATTGCATTTGGCACTGCACATTTGCACGTGCCGCTCTCCCACCAGTGTGCTCCAGGAGCCCATAAGTCTTCTGGAGGGGGTTTCCCTCTGAATAAAGACGGTCACATTGGCCTTGCTTGTCTTTCCCAAGACTATGTGTCTCTCCAGCGATACCTGCCCTTCGGCCAGTATATAGAGGTTGCGTCCGATGCAGCCCTGTTCATAAATAAGCTCACCCGGGCCGTACTGTTCGGTGATGGCAGAACCGGCGATAGCTCCAATTTCCGAGTCCGACAGTTCGCTGAATAATTCACATTTCTTTAAAGTTGCGGCTATGCTGACTGAGTCCATACCGTTGCCTCATCTTTCAGAGTTTCTTCCTATATGGATCTGTTTCTAAGTTTCCGGTCGAGCCGGCTTGTAAGACGAGAGCTCGTAATCTTTGTCCCCCACTTGAAAGGCCAGTTTATCAGTTTCATCCACTTTTATTCTACTCTCAATGATTCTCTTGCAGCCAAAGTCATAAAAAGTGATCCGATGAGTGGCCGCGGTTTTCGACGATGCAGAGGAAAGTTGCACTGCTTCATTTTCTGCGAGCTCACGAACGGTCAATTTTTGACATCTCTCGCGGGACCTGGAATTACCCGATCGTAAGGTTACCAGATAATTTCCATGAAACTTAATGGGCATTTAAAATTCATTCCCCACGTTCCTATCGTTTTTCAAGTTAAACTGCCTGGTGCGGTTAGAACAAAATCAGGCATTTCCCCGGATTCAGGAAAAGATAGAGCTCCTGTCCTTCTTCCTGCGGCAGCTGATGTGAAACCTGCACTCGGATCATATCATCACCGCCCATACTGACAAAAAAATAGAGAAAATTCCCCAGATACGCCCTGTGTGCAATGGTGCCCTTGAAAACGTTTTCGCCGTTTTGGGGCTCCGTAAATACTTCGATATTTTCCGGACGGATGGAGGCAAATACTTTACTACCGGGGGTGGTTGC
>JAVEVM010000772.1:0-2925 GCA_034005055.1 Desulforhabdus sp.
TGCGAGAGTACGATACCGACTGCCGCCAAAATCGATGTCGTCAATCCAGCATAACCCGTCAATTCTCCGTGGTTCCACAGACCGAAGTAGGGCTGCCAAAAGGGGCACGCGGACGATCCGCCGAACAAGTATGGAAACAGCAGCCCAAGAATTTGGTCGGCCGGCAGAGAATAGCTGTTAAATTCATTGAAGCTCAGTTTTTGCCGCAAGCTCAAGTTTCCAAGCTCCATGGCCGGCGCAAATAGAAGGGCGGCCAGACCGAACCCGAGAAGCAGCATTACGCCGCCGGCGCAAAAGAATTTCCACTGCCGCATGCAAGTGGATGTGCCGAATCCGGTAAAAAATACATAAGCGCAGCATAGAAGTGCGGTATAGACGAAAATCTGCGGATGCCCCGCCAGTGCGCAACAGCACAACGCGATAGCGCCAATGACAAGCCAGCCAACGGAGCCGCACCGGCGTATTTTCTCCACTGCTAGAAGAATCAATGGCAACCACACGGCTGAATGGATGATGGAGGTATGGTCCATGTGAGCGGACATGAACCCGCTCAGACCGAAAGCAAAGCCTGCGACTATCGCTCCGGTCAAGGATTCGGTGAGGTAGTGAACATAGCTGAACATAAAATAGGTGGCCAGCATGTAGGCAAGCATTACGAAAAGATTCCACGAGCCGGTGAGATTGGCTAAAACAATGGCAGGTGGATACCAGGTCATGGTTTGCGGATCGGCTGCTGCCGGGAATCCGGAGGCGATCAGAGGGTCCCAGAGAAGGATGCCCGAGTAGAAATTGGGCAAATAATAGGTGAGGCCGTCACCGAATGCCAACAGACGGTCGGAGAAAATTATGGGCGAGAAAAAAAGGACATAAAAACAGAATATAAAAAGCATCGGCCCTGCATTGCGCAGGATGAATGTGTGACTGATCTTCATGGGTTCAGGCTTCTGGGAGGCAGATCGTAGAGAGCCCGCTGGTAAAGCTCGAGTAATCGCGTGGCTGCTTTTTGCCAGGAGAAGGACCGGGCTCGCTCCAGCAGCGCGCTCCGATGGGATGAGCAGAAGCTCTCATCGACAGCCAGCTTACGCATGGCAGAACAAATATCCTCCTCATTACTGGGATCGTTCAAAAGAGCGTTGTCACCGACAATTTCCGCCAGACTGGAACGCGACGATGCGATCACCGCGGCCCCCAAAGTCATTGCCTCCAGCAGTGGAAGCCCGAACCCTTCGAATATCGAAGGAAAAACGAAAGCAAAACAATTCTGGAAGAGCCATTGAAGGGTTGTATCATCGACATAACCCGGCATCACGACATCATCGAGCAGATGAAGATCGGCCAGTTTCCTTTCAAAACGCTCCATCAGCCAGCCCTTGGGACCAACAAGGACAAGGGGGAAGGTCTTCCCGAATCTTTCCTTGTAAAGTGCGTATCCTTTCAACAGTGCCAGGTGATTCTTGCGCGGTTCCAGAGTCCCCACGTTGAGCCAAAATTCCTTTGGGATCAGCTGGGGAATGTGAGCGGGCCGCGGCAAGTCTTGCCTTTCGAAGAATCGGCTCGCGCCGTGCACGACCGAAATCCGCTCGGTCGGGAAGTGTGGAAAAACCTTCAGAAAATGCCTTAAGCTGAACTCCGAAATGGAGATCACGTAGTCGGCATAGAGGCTGGCAAAATAGACGCCGTTGAAGCAGGCAATCCGATTGTTCTCAGTAGTGTATTCAGGGTAGACGAGGAAAGCGAGATCATAGAGCGTGTAGATGACCCGAGTGCGCTTGAGACCTTTTGGAAAAAAGAAATTATTGGCATGCACGAGATCCGGGCTGCCGATCAGCTTTTCTATTTCTGCAGGCGGATTGGTCCAAAATTCCTGCATCTCTTCAAAATTCTTGTGCGCAATCCCGGTGCTGAAATTAGGGGCGGTGATGCTTACGGTCGATTCCGACCAGATGGGGTCCCAATAATGATTGCCGAACGTGGGATACAGAATGTATTGATTGCGGCTATCAAGCTGTGCCAAATGACTGATGAGGCTGTAGGCGAAAAATCCGCACCCTGCCTTGTTGGAGCCGGTCTGGCTGACATCGAAGCCGATTTTCATGATCCGTTGAAGCCGCTTTCTCTTTTGCCGGTTTTACGAAATTCTATTAATGAGATCGCTACAACTGCGGTGAAGCTCAGCACAACACAAATAATTTAGATAACGAAATCTTCGATTATCATTTCCTCAGATGCACAGTTATGCCGGTGGCCAGCAGTTCCTCTTCGGGATATATTTGCTTTAGCTGTATGAATTGTTCAGACCGGTCTGCCCCCGCGATAATGACTCCCCTGTGAATGCGCATATCTACCACCTGCAAATCCGTCTTTGAGAGCACCTCCATATAATCCTCCAGCCCATAACCATTAAGAGAATCGAGGATGTTATCCACTTCATTAGCAACCTTGCCCTGTTCGCAAATCATCTCCTTGATTGTCGCTCTGTCGTGGAGGAGATGGACCCACGGCAATTCGAGCAGACCAAATAAATGGTGGCCCATATCAGAGAAATACATCGGTTGAAAATGGAGGAACGCCTCGCCCGTCGGCTTTAGCGTGCGCGAAAGCTCTGCCACCGCAGCAGCGGGATCGGCTATATGTTCAAAGGAGTTCAGTGAGAACGCAAAATCGAAAAAATTGTCCTTGAAAAACAGCTCCCGGGCATCCATGTTCAAGAAGCTGCATCTGTTGACGATTTCCTCCAAAGGGCAGCTTTTCTCAAGCAGATTTTCTTCAATCAGAATCTGCCGATGGCGACTTAAGCGCGACAGCAATTCGGATTTGAACGAAATCCCTTGAGAATCTTCATACTGCCTGAGATCAATGCCGTAGACACGGGCCTTTGTCTTTGCTGCGAGCAAGCAGGTCGTCCAGCCCATTCCGGCTCCCAAA
>JAVEVM010000773.1:0-2923 GCA_034005055.1 Desulforhabdus sp.
GACCCGCGGTGTGGATATTGTCGCCAAAGAGATCATCCTGGAAATATTTCTGGAGCTCAACCGAGATCTGGGCATGACCCTGGTCATAGCATCCAGTGAGCTCGATGAGCTCAAGAGAATCTGCGACCGGATTGCCGTCATCTACAAAGGCCGCCTTTTCGACATCCTTGCACCGGATTGTGAAGATCGGGATTTTACTCTGGCGTTTTCAGGAGAGTGGAAGCGCAAGCCGTGAGTGGTATCAAAATACCGCAACTCTTCATTATCGCGTTTCTGCTGCTCATGCTCGTGATGGCCGGGCTTCTCGGTATTCCACTGGGAGTAGTAGTGGGAGATTCCCTGGTCCGTCTAGCCATGAACGGGGTGCTGGTATTGTCTCTGCTGCCCATGCTGAATGCGGGGATCGGTATCAACTTCGGTCTTCCCGTCGGCATCTGTGCAGGGCTGTTGGGCATGTGTCTGGCAGTGAACTGGAGAGGCTGCGGGCTGATCGGGTTTGTTGAAGCGCTGCTATTTTCTATGCCGGTCGCCATTGTTTTCGGCACCGTTTACTCCAGGATCTTGAACCGAGTCAAGGGCCGGGAAGAAATCGCAGCAACGTTTGTCGGCTTTTCCTTTATTCCTTTGATGAACTTTTTCTGGACCGTGGCGCCATTCAGAAACCCAGCAATGCTCTGGCCCATCGGCGGCAAAGGACTGAGGCCATCCATTGGGCTGAAGAGCTATTTCGGCAAGGCATTGAACGATCTATGGGCTGTCAGCTTGCATGGCCTGACAATGCCGCTGGGGCTTCTGTTGTTTTTCGGACTGCTGTGCCTGCTGACGCATCTATTTTTCAGAACAAAATTCGGTCGCGCCATGATTGCTGTGGGCGAAAACGAGACATTTGCACTTATTTCCGGAGTGGATGTCAGGCGCATTCGAGCTATTGCCGTTATTCTTTCCACAATCATCGGCGCCTGGGGGATTTGTGTATATGCTCAGAGTTACGGCTTCATCGAGCTCTACGACGCACCGATGGTGATGGCCTTTCCTGCAGCCTCAGCCGTCCTGGTGGGCGGCAGTATGGGACACCGCACGACCGTTTTGAATGTCATACTTGGAACCTACCTGTTCCAAACGGTTTATATCCTGTCCGGACCTTTGGCCAACGAGCTCCTTGTGCCCGAAGTTGCCGAAATCATCCGGATGTTCATCTCCAACGGAATCATCCTCGGGGCGCTCCTTCACGAAGGAACAAAGAGCAGCCATGCCACGGTTTAATGTTGTCCCGGTTGTCTTCGTCATGCTCTCGGTTCTTGGCACCTATTTTTCAGGCATGAGTGTCAAGTTCGTGCTGAACGAGCTCATCGTCAGATTCATCAGAGATGGAGTGATGGTTCTGGCGCTGATCATTCCGGTTACCGCCGGAATGGGCTTGAATTTTGCCATCGTGGTAGGGGCCATGTGTGCTCAGGTGGGATTGATCCTGGCGGTGGACTACCAGCTGTACGGCGTTACGGGCTTGCTTGCCATCACTGGAGTGGGCGTTGTTTTCGCGTTGATTTTCGGCCTGCTGATCGGCATCTGCCTGAACCGTGTCAAGGGTAAAGAAATGATTGCCACCATTATAATTGGATTTTTGGCAACCAGTCTCTATCAGCTCGTTTTCATGGCCGGCTACGGCACCGTGATAACCCCGCATAACGCTGAGATGATGCTGTCGAGAGGGATCGGCATACGGAACATGATCGACCTGGAGCACTTTCGAAATGTCATGGACAACCTGTGGATGATCAACCTGGGAGGCATACAGATCCCGTTGTTCATGGTGCTCTTGGTTTTATTGTTTGCCCTCGCCGTCAAGTACATTTTGAGCACACGGCTGGGTCAGCTGTTGCGCGCCGTCGGCGAGAGCTCGGATAAGGCGGTGCTGCTGGGCATCGATGCCGACCGGGTGAGAATCATCGCCATCACCATTTCGACCCTGTTTGCATGCTTCGGCCAGATCATCTACTCGCAAAACATCGGAATGCTCAACGTTTACACCGCCCACCTGAATTCCGACATCTTTTCCTGTGCGGCACTGCTGGCCGGCGGCGCGACCATTTATCAAGCCAAGGTGCACCATGCCCTGATCGGTATTGTTCTGTTTCACACACTGTTCATCGTGTCCCCTCAGGCGGGTCAAAACGTGTTCCAAAATCCAGCCCTCGGGGAGTATTTCAGAGCCTTTGTCGCTTATGGCACCATAGCTTTCGCGCTCATGATGAACATCCACCAAGAAAACCGGCGATTGTACCCTGAACGGCCATAAGCAGCGATCAGTAGCGACCCTTTTTCACCAGACCGAGTCCTTCGAAAAAGCGAAGCTTAACACCTCTTGATCTGTGCCCCATGGATTGAGCCTATTGAGGCTGGATCAGACCAGAAATGTTAAAGGGTTTTCTTCCCGCAACGAAAAGCTGTAAATGAGAGCAAGACGCAATGTTAAAAAACTCTATCGATGAGTGTCTGAAAAATCGTTGCATCCTGGAGGTGTTGTCGGTTCATCTGCTGTACGATGCGCCCTTCTCGAAGGACGACCAGCCGGTCAGCCAGCCTTCTGGCCTGGCTCAGGCTGTGCGAGACAGCCACCACGGTATAGCGATCCTTTAGTCGCAAAAGCAGCTGCTCGATTTTTTCTGCAGCCCTGAAATCCAGGGATGCAGTGGGCTCATCCACCAGCAGAATCTGCGGCTCAAGGGCCAGAGTGCGGGCAAGGCAGAGGCGCTGCTGCTGCCCGCCGGAAAGGGTTGCAGCATCATCAAGAAGCCGGTCTCTCACTTCGTCCCACAAGGCCACTTGCCTCAGAGCCCATTCCATGCGTTGAGCGAGACCGGTGCCCCTCATGCCGAGAGTCACTTTGAGCGGCATGGTGATATTTTTTTTTATCGTAAAGGGC
>JAVEVM010000774.1:0-2920 GCA_034005055.1 Desulforhabdus sp.
GGCGGTGTTCTTGAAGACGACCGTGAATCCGGCCTCCTTGCCAGCCGCAGTCATGAAATCCATGGCATAGCCCACCACCTGCTTCTGCTCATTGACAAACTCCATCGGCGGCCAGGTGGCGTCGGTGGCAAAGACGATGGCGGTTTCAGCCAAAACCGGACGGCAGGTGACAGTCAACAGCATCAGCACGGCAAACAGGGTTCTCATAATCCACTCCTAGATGGTGTGTTGGGACGGTAACGCTTTCAATTACCATTGAAGTCAGCCCGTCGCAAGAAAAAGGTGGGCAGGGTTCATCGCTGTTGGGAATCGCGTGGACTCGGCGAGGTAACTCCCATGTTTTCCTTGACGTTCTCCGCGGCTTGCCGGTATATCTTGACCCTGAAGTGTTGCACGCATTCTTTCCAGAACGAACGAGAGGCCGCCCCATGATCCCCATTGCCCGTCTCCTCATAGCCGTCGCCCTGAGTTGTCCCCTGATGCTCGCCACAGGCTGTGGTCCGAAAAAAGTCTCGCCGTACTCCTCGTCCGGCAACAACATGCCCGAAGGCAGCGCACTCGATTCCAGCGGCAGGATGGGCAATATCACCGAAGAAATTGGCGGACCCTCCCAGGAAGGATTGGATGCAACTGGTGGAGCCGGCGGCCTGTCCTTTGCCGGAGACAGCCAGAGTGATGCCTATAAGCGTGAGCACGGTCGCTCGTCACCGGAAATGAAACCCATCTACTTTGATTTCGACCAATCGTCCATCCGCAGTGACCAGCTGCCGAGTATGGAGCACAATGGCACCTATCTCAAAAACAATCCCGCCAAACAGGTGCTGATCGAGGGCAATACCGACGAACGGGGGACCAACGAATATAACTTGGCCCTGGGCGAACGCCGCGCCGTGAGCGCCAAGGCGTATTTAATCGAATATGGCATCGAGGAAAACCGTATCCGAACCCTGAGCTATGGTGAGGAACGACCCCTCTTCACTGGCCAAAGCGAGGACGACTTCGGCCATAACCGGAGGGATGACTTTATCCTGGAATAACCGCTTTCCATTTTCCGTACCAAAACGGGCGACGGCGCTAGGCCGTCGCCCGATTTCTTTTTCCATGGTTCTCAAAACGATGACAAAAGAGGACTGTCATCGCAATGTCATTCCTTTCGCTTGACATATAAATGATTCCTAATTACCTATAGGAAAAATTATCTATGCGAGCAATCATGAATCAAACCCAGCGCATGACCCACCAGCGGGAAATCATTCTGCGTGAGTTGCGACAAAACTGTACGCATCCCACTGCTGATGAACTATACGAAAGCATTCGCAAAAAACTGCCCCGTATCAGTTTGGCCACCGTCTACCGCAACCTGGAGATTCTCGCTGAGCACGGTTTGATCAGAAAAATGGAAATCAGCGGTCGGCAGAAACGATTCGATGGCGAGGTACACGACCATCACCACATCGTTTGCACCCGATGTCTTCGGGTGGACAACCTTCCCGCTCTGGATCTGCCGTTGCCCCAAGCCAGTCCGCAGGCAGCCAAAGGGTATCGCATCACCGGTTGCCGTATCGAGTTTCACGGCCTGTGTCCGGCGTGCCGACAACACCTTGCAAACACTGTTCAACAAGGAGAACATGCTATGGGATGTGCTCGTTGCCAATCACTACCACTACTCAACGATTCTCAACGTCAGGTACTGGTCGCCCTGGCCAAAAGCCAGGAACCGTGCGGCAGCAAGGATTTGGCCGAGGCCACGGGCCTGGAGGCCAAGCAGGTCAGCTGCCAGATCACGGCCCTAAAAAACAAGGGTTACGTGGCCAGTCCGGTTCGATGCAAATACAGCATCACCGAAGCGGGCAAAAGCGCGCTTGGTTAGTTTTATTTCCGTTTGCCCGTGATTTGATTTCACCCCCCGTTGTTAGTAGGCGCGGCCAAGTGCCTATCAGAGCAAATCAAAATCCCAGAGGATGATAATTCACCCTTTCCCGCCGGCATCAGATGGTTTATCCTTTGCCCATGTTTGGCCGGTGCGGGTGCTCTGTCTGGTTTCCCGCCGACAGATTCTTTCAACCACAAGGAGAACATGCCATGACCAAAAAGAACGAAATCTACAAGTGCGCACTCTGCGGAAACATTGTTGAGGTCCTGCACACCGGGGCTGGCGAGTTGGTCTGCTGTGGCCAACCCATGGCCCTGATGACCGAAAACACCGTTGATGCCGCCAAGGAAAAGCATGTCCCGGTCATCACCAAGGTTGCCGAAGGCTACAAGGTGACGGTCGGCTCAGTGCCGCATCCCATGGAGGAGAAGCACTGGATCGAGTTTATCGAGCTGATTGCCGACGGCAAGGTCTACCGTCAGGATCTCAAGCCGGGCGAGGCCCCGGAAGCCACCTTCTGCGTCAAGGCAAACACGGTGTCTGCACGTGAATACTGCAACCTGCATGGGTTGTGGAAGGCCTGATTCCTCTCAACCCAAGGAGCACTCATGAAAAAATACACCTGTGTGGTTTGTGGTTATGTGTACGATCCGGCAGTCGGCGATCCGGATAATGGTGTGGCCCCGGGCACTGCCTTTGCCGATGTGCCCGATGATTGGACCTGCCCGGTCTGCGGGGCCGGCAAGGATGAATTCGAAGAAGCCTGATCCAATCCGTTCCGGTCTCCCCTTTGATCAGGAATCCCACCCATCAGGCCGTTCTTTCCTCGGCCTGATGGGTGGGATCTGACCCAGCAGCCCCTTTTCCCTCTCCCCATCCACCTAACTCATTAGGAAGCCGATGAAAACCGCCTTCCTGTCGCTTCAAACGCGACCATCAGCGCGCCCTACTCAAGGACTTTCCCATGCAAAAGATCATCTTTTATGCCTTTCGCGATAATCCCCGGTGTTTTATTCATGTCCTGCTCAACGGGTTGGATATGAACCA
>JAVEVM010000775.1:0-2919 GCA_034005055.1 Desulforhabdus sp.
ATCTGCTCTATTCCATAGGCCTGTTCGCTCGATGCCGTGTTGATTCCTCTTATCAAGTCTGCGACCTTGCTCGAGCTTTCGGCCAATGCGGAAATTGCTGCATGGGTCTTCGTCACGAGGGTCGTTCCGTCCTTGATCTTGTTTACCGATCCTTCAATCAGCTGTGCCGTATCTCTTGCCGCTTCGGCGGTGCGCATTGCCAGGTTGCGTACCTCATCGGCGACAACGGCAAAGCCGGCCCCTGCTTCGCCGGCCCGCGCCGCTTCCACTGCGGCATTAAGTGCCAAAAGGTTGGTGCGAAAGGCGATTTCGTCAATGGTCCTGATGATCTTGGAGGTTTCTTCGCTGACCCGGGAAATTTCCTGCATGGATTGGGTCAGCTCCGTCATAGAGGTCGTTGCCCTGGAAAACTGATCGCTGGCTTCAAGCATAAGACCATTTGCCTGCCCCGCATTGTCAGCGTTTTGCCGGGTCATAGAAGACATTTGTTCCAGAGATGCAGAGGTCTCCTCCAGAGATGCCGCCTGCTCGGAAGTTCCTTCGGCAAGCAGGCTGCTGGAAGAGGAAACCTGTCCGGCGGCAGTAACCAGGTCACCGCTGATATCCGTGAATCCGCGTACGGCGTGCATGATTGGCTTAGCCAGAGAATTCGAAAAAATAACAGCAGCGGGTATAATCACTAGTACACAGACGAGAAAGACAATTGCCATCATCTGTACCAAATTCACCAAGTTGGCCCTGTAGTTTGCTTTTGAGTAAAGAGCTGCGATTGATCCGATGTATTCGGAATCGGTAAAGATGGTTAATACACCTTGAAAATAATCGCCGTTATCCAGTTGAACCTCTGCAAAGCCGACGGCATCCGGGCTAAGGTCTGCGGACTTGCTCGACTGGTCGGATTTCTTGCCCGCCAGTTCCTTGTAGTCAGTAATGTCTCCGACACTCAATCCCTGGCTGGTGAAAATGTTCATCTGTGTTCCGGTGAGTCTATTCATTCTGCCGACGAATCCTTGGTCAAGCTTCTGCAAAGCTTTAACAAGCCCGACTTGACGTGGTTCCAGAAGGCCTGAATCCTTGTTGTAGACTTCGCCTATGATGGGTGCATAGGCGGCCAGGCACATGAATGCGCCGGACTGCTCGAAACGTACCATTTTCCGCTCCGGCATTTTACCGTCCAGCACGGCATCGATCTCGGCATAGGTATGCAGGGGCTTCCAGGAGTCCTTACTGAAATCTTCGCCGGCCTTATGCCCGGCTACTTGAAATGCGGGTTCAGGAGCCCATTGGGCAGTTCCGAAGGAGATGGCACCATCTTCAGCGACAATAAACGATATCAAATCTCCTTCGCCATCGTATATCGCCATTTTCCAGACATTTGCCGTAAGCCCTATGCCGTGCGTTGCTTCGGCCAGTTGTGTGTAGGTCGCACCGGTGAATGATTTATCGGAAGATGTTTTGTAGTCCAGAATGAACTTAACTTTTTCCGCAATTCCCTCCATGCCTGCCAACTGCTGCACGGCTGCCGAGAGACTGGCCTGTCGCCCTGAAAGTTCGTCGATAACAATGGTGAATGCCCTTTTGATTAATTCCAGAGAGGCGATGAGATTTTGGTTCTTGAGCTGATAAGAGATCACTGCGCCAGAAAGCGCCATTACGAAAATGGATATAGCTATGCATCCGAAGATCATCTTTGACTTGAGCGTCGTTCGTTTCATCTTCTCCCCCCCTTGGCTATCTGCAATTACCTCTGATTCAGTCGGCTGCAAACCCCCTTCGCGCAAAGCTACGCGAGCACGAATCCAATTAGAAATCGAGCTCCTACATCAAATCGTCGCCGCTCATGTTGATGCCCATCTTGTGCGGATTGAATCCAATCGTGCAACGATTTAAAATATCTTATCGTCATGGGATCATTGATACTTGAGAAAAATAAGAGCTTCCAACTGTCTTGCGCGTGCAGATCGGAGATCATCCTCGGAGCAATTTTTGCCGGAAGTAGTAGCGGTCTGTTGTTCAATTTAGAAACCGCATGTGCTAATGTGAGCTTTGTGCATTGTTTTGACGTGAGGAGTAAGCTCATGAACGCCTTGCTCGTCTGATGGAGTGTCGCCATTCTTGAGGTAAAAAGTGGAAACGATCAATCAGCAGTCAGTATTCAAGCATATTGTCCAGACCACAGGGGATTTGCCCACTCTGCCCCCCATCGCCAATCTGGTCCTGGAAAAGATGTCGGATCCCGATGTCACGGCAAAACAGCTCCATGACATTATTTCAAAAGATCAGTCTCTGGCTGCAAGAATTCTCAAGATTGCCAATTCGACTTTCTACGGTTGCTCCCGAAACATCACCAGGGTGAGCGACGCAGTCGTCATCATTGGGTTCAAGACTATCAAGTCTCTATTGCTGACTTCCGTCCTTAAAGATCTGCTCAAGAATTTCGGGCTGATCGAGAAGCTACTGTGGGATCATTCTCTGGGTTGTGCGTTTGGATCGAAGATACTCGCTCAATACATCAAGTTTACGAAAATTGAAGAGGCTTTTTTATCCGGCTTGATGCACGATATCGGCAAGGTTGTGTTGAATATCAAATTGCCTGATAAGATGCCCGGGATTATCAAAGATATTTACAATAGCTCTGAAAAGACCTTTGTCCTGCTGGAGCAGGAGGTGCTGGGATTCAATCATGCTCAAGTGGGCCAGCTCGTTGCACAGAAATGGAATTTTGCAGAAGAAATCGACGAGGCCATTGGCACACATCACAATCCGCAGCTTGCGACCTTGCTGCCGACGCTCTCCTATATCGTCAATCTCGCCAATGCCTTTTGCCACAAGCTGGAGATAGGCCCAACCCGAAGACCTCATCTCGATCTGATGACGCTGGATTCGGTTAAATTTCTAAGGCTGGACGAAACCACCGTC